>NZ_MPBM01000065.1:0-7506 GCF_001907715.1 Pseudomonas sp. BTN1
GAGTCCGTGCGAATGAAGGGAAAAGCGCGTCGTTTCATTAACCAACGACGCCTGTTCACAACGACTTAACGGTTGACGCTGAAGCTGTAGCCACACGCCAGGCACTGATAGTTGAGAAGGATTTTTTCATCGATCTGCTCGCCCAGCGTGGCCCCGGCAATGCCACCTGCGACCCCACCGAACAGACCACCCAAAATCGCCCCGGCGATGCTGCCGATAGCGATTCCCACCGGCCCGCCGACTACTCCCAGCACCGCGCCGGCTTCTGCGCCTGAAAGGGCGCCGGCGGCACCGCTGGCCACACCGCCTGCCGCACCAATTAATCCACCCGTTTGTTTACCGATATTTTTCGTGACGACGCGTCCAGAGTTACAGCTTGGGCACGGGTTATACATACGCAGATCCTCTCCAGTGATGAGCGTGCTGAGCCAAAAGTGAGCACGCCAAATCCCCGACAGCAGTCGATACCGTGGGGCGTTCACGTAGGTGATATAGATCTGAAATATTTTCGGATGTGATTTCGATCGGTAACAGCTGGTGCTTGCGGTAACTGAACTCGGGTTGACTTGCCGATCTCAAGACCTATAATTACCAAATGGTAATTAATGGTGGTTGTAGATGCTCCGACAATCTGCGGCAAAAAGTGGGGATGCGACGTGCAGATCTCGTCGCAGAATAAAAAGTAGATGGGCGTTAATAGTGGGTTGGCCGCTTGTTACAACCAGAGTGCGAATGTCAAGGCGCTTCGCTATGGCATCGTCCGTGCTGTTCGCTTCTGCGGTGGCAGTCTGGTACCCGATTCCGTACAGGGACAGTGTGACTACTGATGATGCCTACGTCCGGGCCGATCTGACCCCGCTAGTATCACACGTTGAAGGATATCTCGTGGATGTGCCGATCCGCGACAATCAGAGAGTGCGTTCTGGCGATTTGTTGGCATTAGTGCAGGATGCTGATTATCGAGAAAAGGTCGCCGAAGCTCAGGCTAAGTCTGATTTAGCCGCTGCCGCGCTGGTCGAATCTCTCAGCCAAAAGCAATATCAACAGATTCAAGTAGAAGCGGCTGCGGCATCCTTACGGGCTTTACACGCTGAGTTGGATCGCGCAGTTGCTGATCACAGTCGCTATCATGCTTTACTGCCAAGTGGATCTGTGTCTCGCCAGCAGGTTGATGGTATTGATGCAGACGTTAAGCGTTTGAGCGCTAATCTTGCCCAGAGGCGCGCCGAGTGGATGGCGGCGCAACAGCGGGAGAAAATGAGCAATGCGAGTATAAACAAGGCGAGAGCCAATCTTCAGGCTGCACAGTCGAGTCTGAATCTGCGCAATATAGATCTTGGCTGGACACGTATCACGTCTCCGGTTGATGGCGTCATTGGCGAGCGTCATGTGCGTCCTGGTATGTATGTGCGCACCGGAACGCTGATCGCCGATGTAGTTCCGCTGCCACATGTTTGGGTGGTCGCAAATTTTAGGGAAAGCGAGATAACGCATATACGCCCAGGACAGCGCGTTACTATTTTGGTTGACAGTCTGCCTGGCCGAGCATTCGAAGGTAAGGTTGACAGTCTTCAGCCTGCCAGCGGGGCGCAGTTTGCTTTGCTTCCAGCCGACAATGCGACAGGTAATTTCACTAAGGTAGTTCAGCGTTTTCCGGTGAAGATCACACTTGACCCGAGTCAGGATTCGCAGTCCTCTCTGCTCCCGGGTATGTCCGTTACTACGACCATTCACACATCAACCGGACTGAGTTCAGGAAATTTTATTGATTGGTTAACCGGCTGGCTGCGAGGGCGGGTGTGAGTGACTCTTTAGGCCTTGCCGTATCAGAAGTGAATAGTCGGCTGAAGTCGCGACTTTTTCCCGGATCTTTGATTCGATGGGATCGTCGGCGTTTTTCGGCCTGCGTGGCCGCTATTGCTGCAGCCTGGATGACCGTGCTCGGTGCCCGATACGTTGTGCTGGGATTTGCCGATGTACGGGGTGGTTTAGGCCTGGGGGTTGACGAAGGTACTTTGCTTTCTTCAGCTTATGCCGCTGGAGATGTAGTCGGCGTGGTGATTGGCTGCTGGTTGGCAACTGCGTTATCACTTCGACGGGTGTTGTTAGGGGCAACGTTGCTCTTTATGGCTACCTCGGTATTAATGGCGTTCAGCCCTCCTTATGCTGCTCAGATCATCGTTCGCTTTGCACAGGGTATGGCCGGCGGGGTCCTATTACCGATGGCGATAGTTGCGCTATTGCGAACTCTACCGGCTAGGCATCGTGCTCTTGCTTTGGCACTGTATATCTCCGCCTCGACTCTGGCCCCGCAGTTGGCCGCTGCAATCACAGGCTGGCTGCTCGACCACTGGGGATGGCGCGCACTGTTTCTCGCAAACCTTCTGCCTGGCATATTCGCATTGATCGCGGGTTTCTATGGTCTGCCGCGCGAAAGACTGCGTTTGCGGCCTTTGCTTCATATGGATCGGTTTGGAATGCTCCTGTTCGTTGGCGGGCTTGGCATGCTCGCCTGTGCTTTCGATCAGGGTAATCGGCTTGATTGGTTACAGGCAACCCCAATTAGAGTGTTGCTATTCGCCGGTACGGTTGCCATATGCGGATTTATATATCACGTGGTCAGAGTGAGGCATGATCGCCTGCTTAATGTAGAACTGCTGTCGAGACGCAATATAGTACTGGGCATTTTGGGAATTTTGCCTTTCAGTGTCGCTGTGACAGGTTGCAGCTATGTGATTCCCCAATTCCTTATACAGATACACAGCTATCATCCGCGCGAATTGGGAGCGGTGCTGTGGGATGCAGGCTGGCCGCAATTGATTAGTTTTGCGGGCGCGGTAGTGTGCTTGGATAGGAAATGGTTGGGAGGTCCCCGTCGTTTACTTGTATTGGGGGGCGTATTGGTCGCCACGGGTGCTCTGCATGACAGCTTGAACATCGACGGCTCATGGGAGGGCGATGAGTTGCGCATTGGGCAGATATTGCAGGGCTTAGGGCTGCCCCTGATCTTGTTGCCACTACTGTATTTGTATGTTGGTGATCTTTTGCCGCGCGAGGGATTGCATGCTGCTATGGCATTCAATGTTATGCGCAGTATCTGCGGTACGGCGGGTTTGGCTTGGGTTAGCACTTTGGATCGAGTACGTGAGCAAACCCGATCTAATGTACTTATGGATCATGTGAGCACATCCTCGGCCGCTGTTTCAGCGAGGCTGGATGCCCTTATCTCGGCAGTCAGTATGCGGTCCAGCGGCAGTGATCAGGCGACGGAACAGGCATTGCATCTACTAGCTAGTAATGTGCGGCTTCAATCTCAGATTTTGGCGCATGCCGATACCTTGGCAGCGATCGCTGTGGTTACATTAATAGGTGCAGTGTTGGCGGCATTTATGATGCCCTACGGATCGGGACATCCCAGTTCTAATGTCCGCCACGCTTGAGTACCGTGCTTATTAGCACTCTCGCCAGAGTGTATGATATTTAATGGTATCCATACTCAAAGGACTTCATTGATGTTGAGTCTGAATAATGCCCTTTAGTCTATTGCGGCGGCGCAATTTAAGACTGAGCGAATCAATCAGCCGATGAGGATTGCGGTGGAGGACGCTGGAGAGGATTTAATCGCGCATATCCGGATTGGTGAGTTCGGTATTAGCCCTTTAGATATGGCTCGATATATTCAGTCAGGCGGACCACTCTTCGCTATAAATAGTTCGAACGGGGAGGGGGGGCAGTTGCGATATATTCTTGGCGAATACAGTTGCTTCGCGACGGTACTGTTATAGGAGCCGTCGGAGTGATTGGCGGTGCGCGTGAGCGGGACGATTTAATCGTGTGAGCTGGCGTCGCAACTTTTAGTTAGCTCCGTCGCGCGTCAATGCCTGCATGGCAGCAGGTGCTCCATGCAGGAAGCGAATGATAGATATTTCGATAAAACGATCCAGATCTTCCGGAACTGTCATGTCATATACCCAGCGACGTTGGGCAAGATAAAATAATTCACCGTGTAATCCCCATGCAACTTCAAGCTCAGCCGACGATAAGGTCTCACCGGGTGGCTTTTCGCAGGAAAGCTCACGTAATTCCATCGCCACTGGTTCGATCACTTTGGTCTGGATTAGGGAAAGATAACGTTGACTGATGCCGACGCCCTTGAGTCCTGCAAAAATAAAAATCCTAACCCAGTCATATCGAAAGATCGCAGGCAAATATGCCTTGTAAAAGTCGATTAATCGCGCTTCCAAGGTCTTTCCAGGCTGCTTTAGCATTGCCTCCCATTCAGGTTGCCAGCGGCTAAGGTAGACCTCTTGGTACACTCTATCTATCAACGCCTCTTTCGTTGCGAAATAACGAAACAGGTTCTGGTGTGTGATTCCAAGGCGTTCGGCTAACTCGCGTAGGGTACCTTCGAATCCGACCTCGGCGAAAAAGCGTACCGCCTCTTCAATAATCTCCCTCTCACGCTCTTGGGGGGGCATGCGTTTGCGTTTGTTTGGCGTTGGCCTCGAGGAGTCGTCGATCGTCTCGGCGGGGGCACATTTGCGTTTCGATTGTGGTGATCTGATCATGCTTTCAGCATAACGATAGACAATCGCTTGGTAAACAAGGTGGGACGCTTTGCAGTGAAATGTCGCACCACGCTCGCTAATTACTGATTGGTAAATAACTATTGATCGGTTGATTTTTTGCCCTATAATTACCATCCGGTAATTATTCATGTTGCGGACAAACTGAAGCGCATTTCAAATCAATTAGGAGGATTTCTGTAATGGCTAAAGCCCCCGAAACTGTATCAGTCAACGATCAGCGTTTCCTTGCTGGCCAGGCGGCGTTTGAGGAGATCACTGGGCTGCGTTCTAGTGAATTCTTGGACGGGCTAAAGGACCTTGCTCCTGCTATAGGCCGATTTGTTATGGAGTGGGAATTTGCCGATGTCTATGGGCAGAGTTCGTTAGATCTGCGTACCAGAGAACTCATTATGGTAGCTGGATGTGTTGCGCTAGGAGCAACTGCTGCTCCCATTCTGAAACTGCGAATTGGCTCAGCCTTGCGTGCCGGTGTTTCGCGTCAGGAAATTATTGACACAATTATCCAAATAGGTATAGCTGCCGGAGTTCCTGCTGCACTAGCGGCGATTCAGTCTGCTGGAGAAGTATTTGCAGTGCTCGATGCTTAAAGTGTTATCTGTTGCTTTTTTAGTAGGGAGCTCGAGAATAAAACAAGGCTCTGCGATGTTTGGAAGGCCCGGCTAGGGGTGGTCTGAGGTAGTCATATTTTTTTGTAAAATTCGGCTGCCTTCAATTTTGAAAGTGCCGATTTGATCCAAAACGCTCAGATCACTCACTCATTCCTATCTTTATTAGCCGCCGTGAGAACCTCGCGGTGGCTATTCCCTATATTACAGGCACACCTCTCCTGTATCGCTCGCTAAATGTCGGAATGCCATCCACAGATTCGACATTGCAAATCGCGTCGCCAGATGTGCCGTGTCCTTTGCCAGGCTAGGGAAGCGTGTTTTCACAAAACTGAACTGGCTATTGATCATTGGAAAGGGTGTTAGAACTTATTCAAAATTACTTTACCGCTCGCTTCTGTAGGCTCGTTATATACGTCGCTCTGAATCGCATGCCTACCTGCAGTGGGTGTCGATGCGACTTCAATCGGGATACTACTGCCAAGCTTATCCACTGCCACTGGGACACAAAAACATAAATTTTTCTTGGGTCATTTTTCAATAAGCTCCAACATGTAAGCCTGTGCTTGCTATTGTGTAGCTGCGAAGCGACGCCCGGTCTGGCTCTGACGTAACAGCCGTATTCATCGTTAGCTGAGTAAATTTTTAAGCCTGGTTACTGACAAGCTTTTAAGCAGGTTGATCATCACTCCAGTGTTCCGTCACTTGAAGGATGTCAGCTTTGGTGGTCTTAGCTTCATGATGGTGAGAGCCATGGCAGTTTGAGAGTCTGCCACAGCTATTTGTTAAAAAGCTAAACTCACTTCGCGTCTATATCCAGCGCTAGCTTGTAACTTTTCTGGTTTTCAAGGTTTTTAATGTAGGTTTCAATATGTGGAAATTCGCTCTTGGATTTGAGCAGGTTGAGCGCGCCTTTCACCACAAATCCCAGCATGAAGTCTGCTCCTGTGAGTCTCTCCTCGATTAAAAACTTTTTGTTATTCAAGTGGTTGTTTAGATAGGAAAAAACTTTATTGAATTCAGCTTCGGCGTAGTTGTTAAGGAATTTTAGTTCGGTTCCAGATTGTGTTTCAAACTCATTAAATATTTTCAGTAAGAACGGAAGCATTGCCGAGCTTTCTGAGAAATGGATCCATTGTAAGTAGTCAAGGTATTCTGCAGAGCTTTCTGTTGGTGCTAAATGAGGTGCGAATTTTTTTATCAGGATTTCTGCGATCGCGCCTGACTCCGCAATTATTTTTCCATCAAGCTCGATAACTGGAGATTTGCCTAGGGGGTGAATGCCCCTCAGTGTCTCGGGGGCTAGATGTGTTTTTTTATCACGCTGATACCGAATAATTTCATATGGTTGGCCTATTTCTTCCAGCAGCCACAGAATACGAAACGACCTTGAGTCATTGAGGTGGTGAAGTTTTATCATCATTTTTACGCCTTCTGAGTGATCTCGGTAAGGGAAATGTGCATTGTCTGAGGCTATCGATAGTTAATTTGCGGACTCGCAACGAGTAGGCAAGAAATTGTATCTGTCAATATGCGACCAGTCTACTATTCTGGTGGGCTGAATGCTCCGATAGCACTTACGGTCCGCTCCGAGTCCTTTGAGATCTGCATCTCGATGCTTGTCTTCTAGCGAGAGAGGAGTGCGCCCACAGAAATCCAAGGAGCTTTGGGAGGCTTAGGATTGGTTCTTTGCGTGTACTGCGGCGCTATGAGGATGCCGAGCGTGGGTTGGTGTTTAGACCTGCGGCGGCCATCAACAATTGCTACAATCTCTGGAGCAAAAATCTCACATAGACGACTGGTCTATTTTATGGTAGCTTGCACTGATGAAACCACGTTACGATGATACGCGCCAACATTTGCTCGATACGGGTCACCGAATGATGGTGGTTAAGGGGTTCACGGGTGTTGGGCTTAACGAGATTCTGCAAGCCGCAAGTGTGCCAAAAGGTTCGTTCTATCATTACTTCAAATCCAAGGAGCAGTACGGGCAGTGCTTGCTCGAGGATTACTTTCGCAATTATCTGGCGAACATGGATGAACGATTTGCCGCTACCGGCAATACAGCCCGTGAGCGGCTTATGGGATATTGGCAGAAATGGCTTGAAAGCTATTGTAAGCCCTGCGATGAGCAAAAGTGTCTTGTAGTTAAACTGAGCGCTGAGGTTGCAGATCTTTCGGAGGTTATGCGCCTCACTCTCCGTGACGGAACAGATCAGATAATTGAACGTATTTCTGGCTGTCTTGAGCAGGGTCAACTAGACGGTTCTTTGCCGCAAGGTGATGCTTACCGAACGGCCTTGGCGCTATAC
>NZ_MPBM01000066.1:0-12911 GCF_001907715.1 Pseudomonas sp. BTN1
CGTGGTTTAACGGGGCGCCTAAGATCAAGATCAAAAGCAGATCAAGATCAAGGGCGGCTCGCTTCGCATCGTGGTTACCGTTGAGCACTACAGCGTTGTGTAGATACACATGGCTATCGCAGGCAAGCCCGCTCCCACAGTTGGGTCGTGTGAGCACCGTCAGATCCCACATAGCTTGCGCAACAAATCGGTGTCCAAGTGGTGCTCCACCAAGTCCGCCAACCGCTCGATATCGCGCTCGCGCAAGCCGTGATAATCCACCTCTTGCACCTCCTGCAACCCGGCCCAACGCAGCAAGGCGCTGCACGCTGCCGGGGTCTCGAACAAGCCGTGCAGGTAGGTGCCTAGAACTTGCCCATCAGGGCTCTGCGCGCCATCGCTGCGGCCATCGTCCAGCAGGACCGCAGCGCTTGCCAAGGCAGCGCCGCAGGTCACCCCCGCATGGATTTCATAACCGCTGACGTCGGCATCTTCCAATACCAGACGCCCACGCACATTGCGCAGTTGTTTCTCTTGTTCCAGGGTGGTGCTGAACGCCAGCAACCCAAGGCCGGCACTGGAGCCCGCGAGCCCTTCCAGACCCAGCGGGTCATGGACCTGCTCGCCGAGCATCTGCAAGCCGCCGCAGATCCCCAGTACCTTGCCGCCATAACGCAGATGCCGCGCCACGGCGGTGTCCCAGCCATTGGCACGCAGATAGGCCAAGTCACTGCGCACGCTTTTCGAGCCCGGCAGGATGATCAGGTCAGCGGCAGGTATCGCCTGGCCCGGCCCGACGAACTGCAAGTCCACCTGGGGGTGCAAGCGCAGCGGGTCGAAGTCGGTATGGTTGCTGATGCGCGGCAGCACCGGCACCACCACCTTGAGCACCTGGGCGGCCTTGTCGATCTGGCGCTGGTCGATGCCGTCTTCCGCCTCCAGGTGCAGGTCCATCACGTAGGGCAGCACGCCGACGACCGGTTTGCCGGTGCGCGCTTCGAGCCAGTCCAGCCCTGGTTGCAGCAACGCGATATCGCCGCGAAAACGGTTGATGATGAAGCCCTTGACCCGCGCCTGTTCACTGGGCGACAGCAGCTCCAGGGTGCCAACCAGATGGGCAAACACGCCGCCGCGGTTGATGTCCGCGATCAACAGCACCGGGCAGTCCACCGCCTCGGCGAAGCCCATGTTGGCAATGTCATTGGCGCGCAGGTTGATCTCGGCCGGTGAGCCCGCGCCTTCGACCATCACCACCGGGTAGGCCTGGCTCAAACGCGCGTGGGAGGCCAGCACCGCTTGCATCGCAATGGCTTTGTAGTCGTGATAGGCCACGGCATTCATGCTGGTGACCGCACGGCCATGGATGATCACTTGGGAGCCGGTGTCGCTGTTGGGCTTGAGCAATACCGGGTTCATGTCGGTATGGGGCGCCAAGTTGGCAGCCTGGGCCTGCACCGCCTGGGCGCGGCCGATCTCGCCGCCTTCGGCGGTCACCGCGCTGTTGAGCGCCATGTTCTGCGGTTTGAACGGTGCCACCGCGACGCCTTGGCGTACCAGCCAGCGACACAGCGCAGTCACCAGGGTGCTTTTACCGGCGTCGGAGGTGGTGCCCTGCACCATCAACGTGGTCATGTGGCGTCCTTGTAGGCGGCCAGGGCTTCATCAAGGCGCAGCCAGTCGGCGTCGGTGTCGGGCAGGCCCAAGCGCACGCTGCTGTTGTGCACGAACAGGCGCAGCAGGATGCCGCGTTGGGCCATGAATTCGTACAGCCGTTCAGCGTGGGGGGTAATCAACCACTGGAACAATGCGCAGCCGCCGTGCGGTTGAAGCCCACGGCGCTCAAGCAACTCGAACAGACGCTGGCCGGCTGCGATGCAACGACTGCGCTGGCGCGCATGCCCGTCGGTGTCGCGCAGGCACACTTGGCCCAACACCCGCGTCGGCCCACTGACGGCCCAGGGCCCGACCTGTTCGGCCAACAGCTTGAGCAACTTGCGCTCGGCCAGCACAAAGCCCAGGCGCACGCCGGCCAAGCCGAAGAACTTGCCGAATGAGCGCAGTACGATCAAGCCGACCTGATCGGCATGGCTGGCCAGGCTCAAGTCCGGGGTCACGTCAATGAACGCCTCGTCCACCACCAGCCAGCCACCGCGCTGGGCCAACCGCGCATGCCAGTCCAGCAGGCGTTGCGGGCTCAGGCTCAAGCCCGTGGGGTTGTTGGGGTTGACCACGACCAGCACGTCGAGGCTGTCGAGAAAGAAGTCGACTTCCTGCTCCTGCACTTCGCGCACCACATAACCGGCGCGGCGCCAGGCTTCGGCGTGTTCGGCGTAACAGGGCGAAAGCACGCCGACCTTGCCGGAACGACGCAAGCGCGGCAGCAGTTGGATCGCGGCCTGAGAGCCCGGCACCGGCAGCAATGGGCCGGCGCCGTAGTACTCGCTGGCAGCCTTTTCCAATCCGTCGTCGGTTTCCGGCAAACGCGCCCAGGCACGCAAGGGAATCTCGGGAATCGGCCACGGCCAGGGCGCCAGGCCGCTGGACAGGTCGAGCCAATCCGCTTCGGCAATGCCGTACTCAATCGCGGCCTTACGCAGCCGACCACCATGTTCAAGCATAGATTTGCGCCCCCACGCACAGGACCAGCAGCCACAGCCATACGCCGCGCTGCACCAGTTGCCAGCCGCGATCAATGGAATCGGCGTCGGCCGGCGGGCCTTCGCCCAATGGCGGGCGCTGATGCACCTGGCCGTGATAAATCGCCGCGCCGCCGAGCTCCACACCCAAGGCACCGGCCCCTGCCGCCATCACCGGGCCGGCGTTGGGGCTGTCCCAAGTCGGGCCCTGAGTGCGCCAGCATTTGAGCGCCAGGCGGGTTTTACCCAATAACGCGTAGGTTAAAGCCACCAAGCGCGCAGGAATATAGTTGAGCACATCATCGATCCTGGCGGCTGCCCAACCGAAGCGCTCAAAGCGCTCATTGCGATAGCCCCACATGGCGTCCAGGGTGTTGCTCAGACGATAGAGCACCACGCCCGGCACACCGGCCACCACAAACCAGAACAACGCGGCGAATACCGCATCGCTGCCGTTCTCCAGCACCGATTCGGTGGCTGCGCGGGCCACTTCAGTACGGTCCAGTTCACTGGTCTGGCGGCTGACCAGGTAACTCACACGTGTACGCGCTTCGTCCAGGTCATCACGGCGCAGGGCCTGGGCCACCGGCATCACGTGCTCGCCCAGGCTGCGCATGCCCAGGGCGCAGTACAACGCCAGGATCTCCAGCAGCCAGCCGATATAAGGCGCCCACGACAACGCCGTGGCCAGCAGGGTCAGCGGCACCACCGCAATAAACCACGCGGTCACACCATGGCTGCGCCAGCCACGCCCGCCAGTATTGAAACGTTGCTCGATGCGCCCGGCGAAATTGCCAAACGCCACCAGCGGATGCCAGCGCCTGGGCTCACCGAGCAGCGCATCCAGCGCCACCGCAGCCACACACAGCAAGGCCACACTCATTGACTCACTCCCCACGTGTTTTCATACAGCATGTCACTCAGCGGTCGCGGATCGGCCCAGCCTTCAAGCTGCAACATCGGTGCCGGGTAAAACTCGGCCACCGGCCCCAGGCACAACACTGCAAGGGGTTTTGCGCCGGGTGGCAAACCCAGCAACTCGGCCAGGGCCTGGGGGTCGAACAGCGAAACCCAGCCCATGCCCAACCCTTCCACGCGCGCCGCCAGCCACAGGTTCTGGATGGCGCAGGAGAGCGAGGCCATGTCCATTTCCGGCAGGGTGCGGCGCCCGAAGATGTGGCGCTCGCGATCGTCCATCAAGGCGGCGACCAATACCTCGGCACAATCGTTGATGCCTTCGACCTTGAGCTTCATGAACGCATCGGAGCGCTCGCCCAATGCTTCGGCGGTGCGTACGCGCTCTTCTTCTACCAACTGTTGAATCTGGCTGCGCAACGAGCGATCGCTGATGCGGATAAAACGCCACGGCTGCATCAGGCCGACGCTGGGCGCCTGGTGCGCAGCGTGGAGCAGGCGCTGCAGCAGTTCAGGCGCGACGCTGCCACCGCGGAAGTGGCGCATGTCGCGGCGTTCGGCGATGGCGCGGTAGACGGCTTCGCGGTCGGCTTGGGGGAAAGCGTTGTCAGTCATGGCCTCTTCGCGAGCAAGCCCGCTCCCACATTGGATTGGTTTGCAACTGGGTCAACTGTGGGAGCTGGCTTGCCTGCGATAACGGTCTCAAGGTCGGGCGCAAACAACGCGGCCACCGCGCCAGGATTCGACGGAAAATAAAAGTGCACATAGGAGGCGGTCAAACGACCCTGTCGGTAAACCGCTTCAGCTCCGCGCCCGCCGTTAGGGCTCAGGCCACGGGCAATCGGCGCCCATTCGGTACTGGTCAGGGAATGGTGATAGGTATGCCCACGCAAGGTCCCCTCCGGCAGCTCGACGCTTTGCAGCGCCAGGGCCGCGAGTTTCTTCTGCATCACCGCATCGCCTTGCAACAAGCCAACCAGTTCGGCGCGCTCACCCTCCACATCGGTCAACGAGTCGAGCAGATAGAGCATGCCACCGCATTCGGCGAGCAGCGGTTTGCCAGCGGCGTGATGAGCACGAATGGCGTCCAGCATCGAGGTATTGGCCGACAATGCCTGGTGATGCAGTTCCGGATACCCGCCGGGCAAATAGAGGCTGTCCGCTTCAGGCAATTGGCGATCATGGATCGGTGAGAAGAACTTCAGCTCCGCGCCCATTGCCCGCAACAGATCCAGGCTGGCGCCGTAAGTAAAAGCAAAGGCTTCGTCACGGGCCACGGCAATCCGCACACCGGCCAGCAAGGGTTCGGTTTCGATCACGTGCGGCGCGGCAAAGGTCACCGGCGGCGGCAGGGCCACTTCGCAACTGCTGCCCAACGCCTGGGCGGCGGCATCCAGGCGTATATCAAGGTCATTCAGTTCGCTGGCTTGCACCAGGCCCAGGTGGCGGCTGGGCAGTTCGATGCCGGTCTCACGGGATAACGCGCCGTACCAACGCAAGCCCTCAGTGAGGCTGCCTTCGAGCAATTGCGCATGGCGCAACGTGCCGACGCGGTTGGCCAGCACGCCGGCGAATGGCAGGTCGGGCTGATAGCGCGCCAGCCCCAGGGCCAGGGCGCCGAACGTCTGGGCCATAGCCGTGCCATCAATCACGCCCAGCACCGGTACACCGAAGTGCCGCGCCAAGTCAGCGCTGGAAGGCGTGCCGTCGAACAGGCCCATCACGCCTTCGATGAGGATCAGGTCGGCCTCCCCTGCTGCCTCCCAGAGCAGGCGGCGGCTTTCCTGCTCGCCCACCATCCACATGTCCAACTGGTACACCGGCGCGCCACTGGCACGCTCGTGGATCATCGGGTCGAGAAAGTCCGGCCCGCATTTGAACACGCGCACCTTGCGCCCCAGGTTGCGGTGCAAACGCGCCAACGCGGCGGTGACCGTGGTTTTGCCCTGGCCGGACGCCGGAGCGGCGATCAGTACGGCCGGGCAATGACGGGGCTGATTCAAAGTTCGACGCCTTTCTGTGCCTTGATACCGGCCTGGAACGCGTGCTTGAGCATGCCCATTTCGGTGACGGTGTCGCCCATTTCGATCAGCTCAGGCTTGGCGCCACGGCCGGTGACCACCACATGCTGCATGGGCGGGCGGGCTTGCAGGTCGCTGAGTACCTGGTCCAGGTCAAGGTAACCGTGCTTGAGGGCGATGTTCAGTTCATCCAGCACCACCAAGCCGATGGAAGGGTCATTCAACATGGCCCGGGACACTGCCCAAGCCGCTTCGGCAGCGGCGATATCGCGCTGGCGATCCTGGGTTTCCCAGGTGAAACCTTCGCCCATCACGTGAAAGCGCACCTGCTCGGGGAAGCGGCGAAAAAACAATTCTTCGCCGGTGCTGTTACGCCCCTTGATGAACTGCACCACACCGCACTGCATGCCATGGCCCATGGCCCGGGCCAACATGCCGAACGCCGAACTGCTCTTGCCTTTGCCGTTGCCAGTCAGCACCAGCAGCAGGCCGCACTCGTTGGGCGAATTGGCGATGCGCTCGTCAATCACGGCTTTTTTGCGCAGCATGCGCGCCAGGTGGCGTTCGTCGCGATCGTGGGAATCAGTCATGGCAGCTCTCCGTTGGGGCTGGACAAAAACGGCGGGCAGGAAAAAGAAACAACAGACAGCCAAGCATCGCCCACCGTGATGCTGTTGGATGATCCAGGCCGGTCTCCGGGCTCATGAGTGGCGCTTTTGATAGCAAGCAGCCGAGGGCGCGCCTTCCCATATCGCACGCGACACAGTGGCAAACAGCACCGTCTTGACTCATTTACCGTTGCGGGGGCAGCGCCGGAATCGCGGCAGCACTGTGTACAAGTGCGCTCACTCACCGGCTTCCCTGTTTCACTCTGTCGACGCGCGCGCCACAGAGCACCTGGAACAAGCCGCGAAGGTTAGTGGGTTGGGGGTGGAGCGTCAATTAAAGCTGGCCTTGTACTTGAACCATCCGCCGTTCGTGCTTCTCTACCCCTACAGGTATCAAGGAGAAAACCATGCCTAAAACCCGACTCGCCTTACTGATCATGTTCGCCGGTAGCCTCGCTGCGTGCGGCGAAAGCTCGACCCTGCAGGTCGCCGACGGCACCGGGCCCTCGCCCCGGCTGCCGGAGCCGAACAAGACGTTGATCCCCACCGTCAATATCGCCCCGGCCATCGGCTGGCCCGAAGGCGCCAAGCCAATCGCGGCCGCAGGCACCCAAGTGGCCGCATTCGCCGAAGGCCTGGACCACCCGCGCTGGCTCTACGTGCTGCCCAACGGCGACGTGCTGGTGGCCGAGACCAATGCACCGCCCAAGCCGGACGATGCCAAAGGCGTGCGCGGCTGGGTGATGGAAAAAGTCATGGACCGCGCTGGCGCCGGCGTGCCGAGCCCGAACCGCATTACCTTGCTGCGCGATGCCGACCATGACGGTGTGGCAGAAACTCGTACGGTGTTCCTGGAGAACCTCAACTCGCCGTTTGGCATGGCCTTGGTGGGCAACGACCTGTACGTGGCCGATTCGGATAAGTTGCTGCGCTTCCCCTATCAGCCGGGTGAAACCGCAATCACCTCCCCAGGCACCAAGGTGGTGGATTTACCCGGTGGCCCCTTGAACCACCACTGGACCAAAAATGTGGTGGCCAGCCAGGACGGCAGCAAGCTGTACGTGAGCGTCGGCTCCAACAGCAACGTCGGCGAAAACGGCCTGGAAGCCGAACAGGGCCGCGCCGCCATTTGGGAAGTCGACCGCGCCAGCGGCCAACACCGCATTTTTGCCTCCGGCCTGCGCAACCCCAACGGCATGGCCTGGGAACCCCAGAGCGGCAAGCTGTGGACGGCGGTCAACGAACGCGATGAGATCGGCAGTGACCTGGTGCCGGATTACATCACCTCGGTCAAGGATGGCGGCTTCTACGGCTGGCCTTTCAGTTATTACGGCCAGCATGTGGATGTGCGTGTAACCCCGCAGAACCTGGACATGGTCGCCAAGGCCATCGCTCCCGACTATGCGGTAGGCCCTCATACTGCGTCGCTGGGGCTGACCTTCGCCGAGGGCAGCAAACTGCCCGCTCCCTTCAGTAATGGCGCATTTATCGGCCAGCATGGTTCCTGGAACCGCAAGCCGCACAGTGGCTACAAGGTGATTTTCGTTCCCTTCGAAGGGGGCCAGCCGAAAGGGCAACCGGTGGATGTGCTGACGGGGTTTCTTGATAGCGATGAGAAAGCCATGGGCCGGCCGGTCGGCGTGGTGATAGATCAGCAGGGGGATTTGCTGGTGGCCGATGATGTGGGCAATAAGGTTTGGCGGGTTTCTGCGGCCAAATAATCCATATGAACAGCCCCACAAAAACAATGTGGGAGCGGGCTTGCTCGCGAAAGCGGTGGTTCAGTCAGAAAATTTATCGACTGATACTCCGCCTTCGCGAGCAAGCCCGCTCCCACATCGGGTGCTGTATTCGGCTAGGGATTACGCGCCAGATTCCCTGGCAACACGCGCTTGGCACTCAGGTAGGCATTCTGCCAATACGCTTTGGATAGCGTATCCAGCTTCACTGTACCGCCGGTCTGCGGTGCATGCACGAAGCGCCCTTCGCCCACATAGATGCCCGCATGGCTGACCCGCGAACCGCCACCGGTGGCGAAGAACAGCAGATCGCCGGTTTGCAGGTTTTGTTCGCTGACGTCCTGGGCACGCATCACGATCAATTCACGGGTGGTGCGCGGCAATGAGATGCCGGCAGCGTCGCGGAATACAAAGCCGATCAAGCCACTGCAATCGAACCCCGAGTCCGGTGTGTTGCCGCCCCAGCGATATGGCGTGCCGACCAGGCCCAGCGCACGAAAGAGCACGTCTTCGGCAGCAGGCGAGAAATTCTGGGTGGCATAGTTGAACACCGGCTTAGGCTTGACCGCGACAGGCGCGGGCGGCGGTGTACGACTGGCGCAGGCGCTGAGCAGCGCGGCGCAAACAATAAGCATCAGGCGGGCCGAGGTCGACATGTGCAGAACAATCCTGGTCTGGATGCGGCTTTCGCTGCCGAACGTTGAAAACCAGAACGCGCAAGCAAAGCTCGCGCGAACGGATGACAACAATGTCCAGGGATTCTAGCGCTTACACGTCAAACTTCAAGTATCACTTTAACTTTACTTACTAGCGGTAACCGTAGTCGGAGCCATGGCGAGTGCACGCTTGGCTTCGATGAAGGTTTTGCTCCAGTAGCTGTCACCCAGGTTATCGACCCGAACACCACCACTGCGGCGGCTGCTGGAGTGAATAAACTGGTTATCGCCCAAGTAGATACCGGCGTGGCTGACACGACCGCGACCACTGGTACTAAAGAAAAGCAGATCACCGGGCTTGAGGTTGTTTCGTGCGACCAACGGTGCATTCACGTTGATCATCTCGCGCGTAGAGCGCGGCAGATTCATGCCGGCTTCTTCACGAAACAGGTAGCCAATGAACCCACTGCAATCAAAACCGGCTTCAGAGGTGCCGCCGAAACGGTAACGGGTACCGATCAAGGACATGCCGCGCTCAAGGATGCTATCGGCCAGAAGAGGCAGTTGGTAAGGCTTGCTGTCAGAGAACTCGGCGAGTTCTTTTTCGGTTGCCACCTCTTCTTCATAAACAGAAGCAGACTGTGCAGCAACGAACTTTGCCTGATTTTGAACCTGTGGTTTTTGCTGTTCTGCCACCTGCTGAGGGTGGGAGGCGCAACCAAACAACAGGGTAACGAGTGCGAGAGGCACGAGGGGTGCGAAGCGATTTAGCATGGGCACGACCGTGGCTGATGTGTAAAGAAGCCGAGACTATGCCCTCTATCACATCGATTTGCAAATTCAATCGCGATCTATGTGACTTATCGTTTCGACTATGCCATCTAAGCCGTGATTCCATTTCTCGCTTCAGTTGCGTAGCCCTTCGGGCTCAAACGCAGGTTTTCTGACGCCTTGAAAATGCCGATACACGGAAAATCAAGACCTTACCAGCCCAAGGTTTCTTTCAGGAAAGGGATCGTCAATTTTCTTTGTGCCTGCAAGGAAGCCTGGTCGAGTTGCTCAAGCAAATCGAACAGCGCGCTCATGCTGCGGGTGCCACGGGTGAGGATAAAGTGCCCGACTTCGTCAGTCAGGTGCAGGCCACGACGGGAAGCGCGCAGTTGCAGCGCACGCAGCTTGTCCTCATCGGATAATGGGCGCATCTGGAAGATCAACGCCAGGGTCAGGCGCGACTTGAGGTCAGCCAGCTTCACCGGCAGTTCACGCGGTGAGGTGGACGCGGCAATCAGCAAGCGCCGGCCGCTGTCGCGCAGGCGGTTGAACAGATGAAACAGCGCCTCTTCCCACTCCGGCTTGCCGGCCACTGCCTGCAGGTCGTCGAGACACACCAGTTCATATTGCTCAAGGTTATCGAAGATGCCGATCCCGCGGTCCATCAATTCGGCCAAGGGCAGGTAGACCGCCGGCTCGCCCGTCTGCTCGAAACGCAGGCATGCGGCCTGCAGCAGGTGGGTACGCCCCACGCCATGCTTGCCCCACAGATAGATCAGGCTTTCAGTCCACCCGGCGTCGGCTTCGCAAAGCCGCTCCACATAGCCGAGTGCAGCGGCATTGGCGCCTGGGTAGTAGTTGATAAAGGTAGCGTCATCACGCAGACGCACACCTAGGGGCAGCTGAATCGGTTTCATGCTGACTGAACGGCTCCCATCGAACCGTTAGTGGCCTCTATGTAAAGTTTGCAAAGTTTATACCCGTGACGCCGGGCGCACAATGCAGCAGACCACAAGCAAAATCAAAGGTTTGCGTTAACCCGGGGGTTTTACGCAGTTTGTTTGACGCACCCCGGCGCCAGAAACAACAAACCCGGCCAGGGCCGGGTTTGTGACACCGCGATTACAACTCGGGCTCATCCACCCCGGTATACACGTCCGAATCCTTGTACAGGTCGTGCACATGGCGCACCAACACCATGATCACCGCCGCCACCGGCAGCGCCAACAGGATGCCGGTAAAGCCGAACAGCTCGCCACCCGCCAAAATCGCAAAGATCACTGCCACCGGGTGCAGGCCGATCCGATCGCCCACCAGCAGTGGCGTCAGCACCATGCCTTCCAAGGCCTGGCCCACCATGAACACTGCGACAATCCCCAGCATCGGGTACAGGTCGCCGCCGAACTGGAACAGCCCGGCCACCAGCGCCGCACCGATGCCGATCACAAAGCCCATGTACGGCACGATGGCAGCCAAGCCCGCGATCAAGCCGATCAACAGCCCCAGCTCCAGGCCGATCGCCATCAGGCCAGCAGCGTAAATCACCCCCAGGGCCAGCATCACCAGCAACTGGCCACGCACGAACGCACCCAATACCTCATGACACTCCGCTGCCAGCGAAACAACACGCTCTTCGCGGTCACGAGGCAGCAGACTGCGGATCTTGGCCATCATGATGTCCCAGTCTCGCAGCAGGTAGAACGCCACCACCGGGATCAGCACCAGGTTGGTCAACCAGCCGATCAGCGCCAGGCTCGACGCAGTCGCCTGGCTGAGCACCACCGTGACGATATCGGTGGTCTTGTCCATATGCTCGCTGATAGCTGCCTTGACCTTGTCGAACTTCCAGAAGCCATCGGCCAGCCCGAACTTGGACTGGGCCCACGGCATGGCCGTGTGCTGCAACCAGTCGAGCATCTGCGGCGCCAGCTCATAGAGGCGAAACAGCTGCTTGGCCAACATCGGCACCAATATCAACACCAGCGCCGTGATGATCAACGTGAACAGCGCAAACACCGTGATCACGCCCCAGGTGCGCGACATGCCGACTCTTTCCAGGCGATCCACCACGGGATCGAACAGATAGGCGAGCAGTAGCGCCACCAGGAACGGCGTCAGGATCGAATGCAGCAAGAACACAAAACCGCACAGCAGGACAATCCCGCCAAGCCACACCCAACGACGCGTATCCGCCATAAACCACTCCATCTGTTTTTTACGCCCTTCTTCTATATAGAAGGAGGAACACTATTTACCAACGAAAACGCAGTTGCGCCTGGGGCTCAGGTGCAACAGCCGGTTGCGTGCCATCGATCACGGCTGGCTGGGCCGGGGCTTCGCCAGCAGGAATTTCCTGCAGCTTGGCCAAGCTCAATTGGGTGCGCAGTTGTTCGGCGCTGCCATTGACGCGATACACGATCCGGGTGCCATCCACTAACTGCGGCTGGCCGCCAAAGGGCTCCAGCAAACGGCCCAGGGCGGCGTAGCGCTCCAGGTTCATGCCTTGCACTTCAAGCAGTTGCTCACTGCTCACCCCTGGCTTGACCGCAAAGCGCGGCGCCAGCTTTTGGCTGACCGCCAGCAATACCGCGTCGGCAAGCGCGGCAGTGTCAGCGCCTTGAGCGGTACCCTCCTCAGCCTTGTCGCCCAGCCACAAGCGCCATTTTGCCTGCCATTGGCTGCCTTCCTGGCGCGCATGCACTGCCAGCAACGCATCGGCACCGTAACGCTCGGAGGCTGCGCGCAAAGGCGTGGCGTCCGGGCTTTCAAGGTTCGGCGCGGTGGCGACTACCTGTTCATCCAGGTCTCCCAGCGGCAAGCGCAGCGGCAGACCCCGGTGTTGCGCGGCCCGGCGCAGGGCCTGGGCAACGGCCTGGCCATCGCCGACCAGGCTGCTGCCTTCAGTTGAATCGTTCAGCCACCAACCCAGGATCGATGGCCGGTTGCTGCCCCAGATCGACAGGCCCGCATCCCGCAAGGCGCGGTCGGTACTGACCGGGTCGAAGTCCACTTGCAGGCTTTCTGGCGGGCCGGCGTCGTAGCCGTACTGGCTGATGATTTGTTGCGGGTCTTTGCGGATCGCCGCCAGGCCAGGGCCATCGGCGGCCTTGGCGTCGCCGGTCAGGCGGATCACGAGGGTCTGCACGGCACGCTGGGTGGCCTGGTCGCGCTCTTGGGGCGACTGGCTGCTGACCGGTTCAAGTACTTGATAGAGGCCATTGAGGGTTTCGGCATGACTCGCCAGGCTGACCAACGACAAGCAGCCTACAAAGAAGAATTTACACAGACGCATGGAAGATTCCCGAACGACAAATTTAGCGGTTGGAACAGACCGCGTGATCTCGGCTTGGCAAGGCTGTGACACAGCGACCGGTAAAACATTCACAAGGTCCCGGTAAGTTTTCATACTGTCATAACGCTAGCGAGCTCAAGGCTATACCTTAATACGCACGATTACCGGCCCGATTTGCATTTTTTTGAACTCATATGCCCTGCCCGTCGGCCCGAGGATGGCCGCTGCCCCTCAAGCCTGATAAAATCCCGAGCATTCGCAAGTGACCCTCATACAACTATACCAACCCACGAA
>NZ_MPBM01000067.1:0-5082 GCF_001907715.1 Pseudomonas sp. BTN1
GCGTGACCTTTGCCCATTCGTTAGAAAGACCCGGTGTGGTGACCGAGCGCGAAGCGCCGATCTACTTCCGCATGGATTTTTTCCTGTAATTCAACGCCCCGCTGCATGAGAGCCTGACAATGGATGTTCGCCAATTCGCCTTCCTGGCCCGCCAACCTTCTGCCGCCCTGAAGCGCAGGGACGCGTTCTTCGGCCTGCCCAAGCGCGGGCTGGCGTTGATCCTTGCCAACGCACTGTTCTGGCAGCCGCTGCTGGCCCAGGCCGAGGGCATCGTGGTCAGTGCGCCGGGCACCACCGTGGGCGCGGCGGGCAATGGCGTGCCGGTGGTCAACATCGCCACCCCCAATGGCGCGGGCTTGTCCCATAACCAGTTCAAGGACTACAACGTCGGCCCCAACGGCGTGATCCTCAACAATGGCAACGGCGCCATGGTCAACACCCAGCTGGGCGGGATCATTGTCGGCAACCCCAACCTCAAGGGCGGCGCGGCGAACGTCATCCTCAACGAAGTCAACGGCGGCAGCCCCAGCCAGTTGCGCGGCTACACCGAAGTGGCGGGGCAGTCGGCCAAGGTCATTGTCGCCAACCCGTACGGCGTGACGTGCAGCGGTTGCGGCTTTATCAACACCCCCAACGTCACCCTCACCACCGGCAAACCGGTGCTCGACGCCAGCGGCCAATTGCAGCGCTATGAAGTGGATGGCGGCGCCGTGACCATCGACGGCCAGGGCTTGAACGCCAGCAATGTCGAACGCTTCGATATCATCACCCGCTCGGCCAAGATCAACGCACAAATCAACGCCCGCGAACTCAACGTGATCGCCGGGCGCAACGACGTCGACGCGCAAAGCCTGGAAACCACCCCCCGCGCCGATGACGGCAGCGCCAAGCCGGAGCTGGCGATCGACTCGTCGGCCCTGGGCGGCATGTATGCCGGCGCGATCAAACTGGTGGGCACCGAGGCCGGTGTGGGCGTGAAGCTCGACGGCACCCTGGCGGCCAGTGGTGGCGATATTCAGCTCGACGCCAACGGGCGCCTCAGCATGGCGCAGGCGGCGGCCACCGGTAACGTCAAGGTCACCGCGCAAAACGTCGACCTCACCGACAAGGTCTACGCCAACGGCAACGTGCAGGTCACCAGCGCCCAGGCCCTGGTCAACCGCAAGAGCATCGCCGCCGGCCAGCGCATCGAGATCAACGCGGCCAGCGTGAACAACCCGGGCATCATCGAAGCCGGCGTCGCCGCTGATAACAGCCGCAACACCACCGGCGATCTGGTGGTGAACGCGCAAACCGTCACCACCAGCGGCAACCTGTTGGCCAGCCGTGCACTGGCGATCACCGCCGCGCAGGCGCTGACCAACCAGGGCGCGATCATCCAGGCCAAGAGCGTCGAGGTCAGCAGCGCCAAGCTCACCAACCAGGGCGCCAGCGCACGTCTGTTTGGCGAACAAACCCTGGCGATCAGCTCACCGGCCATCGTCAACCTTGGCGGCCTGATCCGCTTCGGCGAAGGCCAGGCCGCCACGCTCAACAGCGCGTCCCTGGACAACCGCCAGGGCCGTATCGAAATGGCCGGTGGCAGCCTGGTGCTCACCAGCGCCAACCTGAACAACAGCGGCGGCCAAGTCATCGCCAACGACCTGATCGTCAACGCCGGCAACCTGAACAACCAGAACGGCGTGTTGGTGGCCAAAACCGCGACCGTCACTGCCAGCAACCTCGACAACAGCCTCAAGGGTTTGATCCAGGCTGACGGCGGCGCGCTCAACCTCGCCGTTTCCAACACCTTCAACAACAATCAGGGTTTTACCCAGGCCAACACCGATCTGAACGTAACTGCCGGCACCCTCAGCAGCAACGCAGCCGGCGTACTGAGCGCCGACACCGGCAAGCTCACCCTCACCGCCGCGCAACAGCTCAACAACGCCCAGGGCCGCTTGCAGGCCGGGCAGGGCGATATCGAACTGCACGCCGCCAACCTGGATAACCAGGGCGGCACGATCGTCGGCAAGCAACTGCTGATTGACGTGGCTGGCGGCGATATCGACAACCGCGCCGGGCGCGTCTTGGGTGACCACCTCGACGTGCGCGCCTCGGGCCTGGACAACCGCAACGCCGGCCTGCTGGCCGGTGGCGCCCAGGGCGTAAGCCTGCTGCTCAAAGGCCCGGGCCAGTTGCTCAACGCCCAGGGCCGCATCCAGAGCGAAGGCTTGCTGCAACTGCAAGGCGAGCGCTTGGACAACAGCGCCGGCATCCTGCTGGGCCAGACCGTCGACGTCACCGCGCAGACCTTCACCAACAGCAACAAAGGCGCGCTGGTCAGCGACGGCGGCGACGTGGTGCTCAAGGTCAGCGACCTGCTCACCAACGTCGGCGGCCAGATCGACGCGGGCGAACGCAGCGTGCTGGTCAAGCAGCTCACCACCCTCAACAACGACGGCGGCACCCTGCGCGGCAAGCGCCTGGACATCGCCGCCCAGCACCTGAACAACGACAACGGCCAACTGCTGGCCGGCGCCGAAGGCCTGAGCTACAGCGGCCAGGATGTGAGCAACCGCAAGGGCCTGATCCTCAGCGGCGGCGCGCTCACCGAACTGAACACCACCCGCCTGGATAACCAGGGCGGCACCGTGCAGGGCGACAGCCTGAGCGTCACCGCCAACAGCGTCGACAACGCCAGCGGCGGCCTGATGGCAAGCCTGGTCGGCAACCTGCAACTCACCGTCCAAGCCCTGGCCAACCGTGGCGGCAAGCTGTTTGGCAAAGAACAAGTGACCGTCAGCGGCGCCACCCTCGACAACAGCGCGGGCGGCCAGGTCAGCGGCAATCAGATCAACCTGACCTCACGCAACACGCTCACCAACCAGGGCGGCCTGATCGAAGCCAACCAGGGCCTGGCCCTCACCGGCGGCAACCTGGATAACAGCGTCAGCGGGCAACTGCGTGCATTGGGCGGCGCCAGCAGCAAACTCAACCTCAGCGGCGCGCTGAACAACCAGAACGGCACCCTCGAATTCGGCAGCCAGGCCTTCAGCCTTGACGCCGCCAGCCTCAACAACCAGAACGGCATGCTGCAACACGCCGGCACCGGCCTGTTCCACCTCAACACCGCCAGCCTCGCAGGCAGCCAGGGCAATATCCAGGGCATGGGCAGCGCCGACTGGGCATTCGGTAAAGTCGACGGCCTGGGCCGTGTGCAACTCAACGACGTGCTCACCTACAAGAGCGACCAAGGGCTGGCCCTCAAGGCCGGTGACCGCTTGGCCAGCGCCAAGGGCTTGATCCTCAACGTGGCCAGCCTGGATAACGGCGGCGAACTGCTCAGCGACGGTGACATCAGCATCACCACCGGCGATATCACCAACAGCGGCCGCGTCTCGGCCCTGCAAACACTCACCGTCGCCGCCAACAACCTCAGCCAGAACGGCGGCCGCCTGGCGGCCACCAATGCGCGCCTGACCCTGGGCGGCACCCTGGACAACCTCGGCTTCCTCACCGCCCGCCAGCAACTGGACATCGCCGCCGCGCAAATCAACAACCGTGGCACCCTCGGTGCCCAGGGTGCAGTGAACCTCACCGCAGTCAACGGCATCACCAATGCCGCCGACACGCTGCTGTTCAGCGGCGGCGACATGACCTTGCGCAGCAATGGCTTCAGCAACAGCTATGGCGATGTCTACAGCAAAGGCAACCTGAGCTTCGCCGCCCGCGATGGCGGGCGTGCCGTGCTGTTCAGCAACCGCTCCGGCACCGTGGAAAGCGAAGGCTCGATCGGCATCAATGCGGGCTTTATCGAAAACGCCAAAGATGAATTCGAACTCGGGCAAACGCTGACCACCGGCAGCTTGAGTTGGATCTGTGGCCAGCACTGCGGCGAGAGCGACAACTGGGAACGTGGCGAGATCACCATCTACGAAACGTACCTTGAGGCGGCGACCAAGGACTCGGTAGCGGCGCGCCTGGTGGCGGGCAAAAACATGCTGCTGCAAGGCGACACTGTGCAGAACCGCTACAGCCTGATGGCCGCCAATGGCGACTTGAGCATCACCGCCGGTGACCTGCTCAACCAGGGCGCTGCCACGCGCACGGGCCAGCGCAAGCTTGTCATCGGCACGCCAGGTCACGTCTCCGACGATTTGTTTGAACGCATGCAATATGTCGACGTGCCCGCGTTCAATGCGGCCACGGCGGCCGGGAATTTCGATAAGGCGCGCTTCGAAGAACTCAAAAGCCGCTCACCCAATAGCCTACCGTTCGCCTACGCAAGTGACGTCACCACCTGGACCAACAACAGCGGCCCCGGCTACGACGCCACCCTGCAAGCGGGCGGCACGGTCAACCTCAACGTCGCCCGCACCCTGCAAAACGGCACGCTGCACAACAACACCCTGGCCCAGTTGACCGGCACCCTCGGCGACGATCAGACCGGCATCCCCGTCGGCGGCATCAACATCAACCTGAGCAAACACGCCAACGACCCGAGCGCCCAGGCGCCTGGCAGCGTATTGCCCGTGGTAGGCGTTGCCCCTGGTGGCGGCTTCGTGCCTGTGGACTACACCGGCACCGCGTTTGCCCCGGTCGATCCCACCACCTCGCCCACCTTCCAACTGCCCAAGGGCGAGTACGGTCTGTTCGTCAAAAACGCCGACCCTACCAGCCACTACCTGATCGAGACCAACCCCGAATTCACCTCGGTGTCGGGCTTCTTCAGCTCCGACTACATGCTCGGCAAACTCGGTTTCAATTCCGACAATGCCTGGCGCCGCCTCGGTGACGGCCAGTACGAAACCCGCTTGATCCGCGACGCCGTCCTCGCGCAAACCGGCCAACGCTTCCTCGCCGGCGGCCTGTACAGCGACGCCGACCAGTTCCGCTACCTGATGGACAACGGCCTCGCCAGCAAAGACGCCCTGCGCCTGAGCCTGGGCGTGGCCCTCACCGACCAGCAAGTCGGCGCCCTGACCCACGACATCGTGTGGATGGAAAACCGCGTCATCGACGGCCAGACCGTGCTCGTACCGGTGCTGTACCTGGCCCAGGCCGACACCCGCACGGCGCGGCAACAGCCTGATCCAGGGC
>NZ_MPBM01000068.1:0-3506 GCF_001907715.1 Pseudomonas sp. BTN1
GTGCGCGCCAGCGTGCGCGACACCGCCTTTGCCGTGCGCTACCTCAATGGCGAAGCCCAGGTTCAAGTGCAGCGCGGCGATGTCGACCTGAGCAACACGTTCGACGATGCCCGCGTGCGCCTGAGCGCCGGTGAAAGCATCCGCATCGGCCCCAAGGGTTTCGGCCAACCGGCCAAGCTCGACCCCAGCAAGGATATGGCCTGGGTGCAGGGCCGGCTGGTATTCGAAAACTGCCCGCTGAGCGAAGTGCTGGCTGAGCTGCGCCGCTATTACCCCGGCTGGATCGTCAACAACAACGAGCAGCTGGCCAGCGTCGCCGTCACCGGCAACTACCGCCTCGACCAGCCCCTGGACGTGGTGCGCTCTCTGGCTCACATCACCTCGGCCAAGCTGTCGGAGTACCCGGCGCTGGTGATCCTGAACTAAATGAGAATTATTTTTACTCGATATTAACCGGCGATACGTCTCGTTATAGCCAATGCAACTGATTCCTATTTGTTTCGGTTCGCAACTATAAGATTCGTATCCCGGAGCGCTCTCGATGTCCTCTCGTTTCAACCGCCGGTCTGCTTCGCCCGTTTTGTCCTTGCTGACCGCCGCGATCCTGCTGGCTGGTACGCCCGTCATGAGCGCCACCGCCGCGGAATCTGCCGCTCGCAGCCACGCCAATTACACGTTCAGCATCGAACAGCAGCCACTGGTGTCGGCACTCAACGCCTTCACCGCAGTGACCGGCTGGCAAGTCGGCCTGCCGGCCGAACTGGGCCAGGGCGTGTCGTCGCCTGGCGTGCGCGGCCCGCTGCCAGCGGAAAAAGCCCTGGAGCGGCTGTTGGTGGGGACCAACCTGAGCTATCGCAAACTGGGCACTAACAACATCGTGCTGGAAAAACGTAGCGCCGGCAGCGCCCTCGCCCTGCAACAGGTGACCATCAGCGCCACCCGCAATGAACAGGATGTGAACAGTGTACCGAGCACCGTCAGCGTGCACGACCGCGCAGAACTGGACCGCCAGCACGTCAACAACATCCGTGAACTGGTGCGCTACGAACCCGGCGTCTCCGTCGGCGGCGCCGGTACGCGCTCGGGTAACGCGGGCTACAACATTCGTGGCATCGACGGCGACCGCGTCCTCACCCAGGTGGATGGCGTCGAAGTGCCGGACAATTTCTTCAACGGCCCTTACGCCAAGACCCGCCGCAATTACGTCGACCCGGAAATCGTCAAGCGCGTGGAGATCCTGCGCGGCCCGGCCTCGGCCCTGTACGGCAGCAGCGCCATCGGCGGCGCGGTGAGTTATTTCACCCTCGACCCGGATGACATCATCAAGCCAGGCCAGGACGTCGGCGCCCGCCTGAAGACCGGCTACAGCTCAGCCGACGAGAGCTGGCTGACCTCCGGCACCTTCGCCGGGCGTGTGCAAGACTTCGACGGTTTGCTGCACCTGAGCCAGCGCAATGGCCATGAAACCGAGTCCTACGATGGCAACAACGCCACCGGCCTGGCCCGTACCGGCGCCAACCCGGAAGATGCGCGCACCACCAACGTGCTGGCCAAGCTGGGCTGGAACTATGGCGATGACAACCGCCTGGGCCTGACCTATGAGAAGTTCAAGGATGACCGCGACGTCAATCTGAAAAACGCAGTGGGCGGTCCGTTCATCGGTGGTCGGGGCATGAACCTGTACCGCGACCGTCGCGGTAACGACACCATTACCCGCGAGCGCTTCGGCCTGGAAAACACCTTCGCCCTGGAGTCGCCGATTGCCGACCGCATCAAGACCAGCCTCAACTACCAGATCGCCAAGACCGACCAGACCACCGCCGAAATCTACCAGGCCGGCCGTCGCGTCCTGCGTACCCGCGACACCCTTTACGAAGAAAAACAGTGGGTCTTCGACGCGCAACTGGACAAAGCATTCAGCCTCGGCGAAACCGACCACCAAGTGACCTACGGCACCACCCTCAAGCAGCAGAAAGTCACCGGCTCACGCGAAGGCTCGGCCTCGTGCCTGGCCATTGGCGCCGGCTGCACCGCCATCGGCGCGCCCAGCCCATCAGCCAGCGACAGCGTGAAAAAGGCCAGCGACTTCCCCGACCCGACCATCAACACCTACTCGCTGTTCGCCCAGGACCAGATCACCTGGGACAAATGGACCTTCCTGCCCGCCGTGCGTTATGACTACACCCGGCTCAAGCCCAAGCTGACCCAGGAATTCCTCAACACCGTCAACCCGACCGGCGCCTATACCGTCGATGGCAAAAACAAGACCTGGAACCGCGTAACACCCAAGTTCGGCCTCACCTATGCCCTGACCGACAACTACACCTGGTTCGGCCAATACGCCGAGGGCTTCCGCACGCCGTCTGCCAAAGCACTGTACGGTCGCTTCGAAAACCTCAACCTGGGCTACACCGTCGAACCCAACCCCGACCTCAAGCCGGAAACCAGCAAAGGCATCGAAACCGGGATTCGCGGCAAATTCGACGAAGGCTCTTTCGATATTGCGGTGTACTACAACAAGTACCGCGACTTTATCGACGAAGACAACGCCGTGGTCGGCGGCACCGTGGAGCAGTTCCAGGCGGTCAACATCAAGCGCGCCACCATCAAGGGCGTGGAAGCCAAGGGCCGCCTGAACCTGGATACCTTCGGCGCGCCGAAGGGTCTGTATACCCAAGGCTCGGTTGCCTACACCTACGGTCGCAACGACGACAATGGCGAGCCGTTGAACAGCGTCAACCCGCTCAAAGGCGTGTTTGGCCTGGGCTACGACCAGGACAACTACGGTGGCCTGGTGAGCTGGACCGTGGTGAAAAAACAGAACCGCGTCGACAGCACCACCTTCCACGCGCCCGACGGCGGCACCGACGGCCCGTTCAAGACCCCGGGCTTCGGCATCCTCGACCTGACCGCTTACTACAAGGTGAGCAAAGACGTGACCGTCAACGGTGGCCTCTACAACCTCACCGACAAGAAGTACTGGAACTGGGATGACGTGCGCAGCTACGACAGCGTCGGCGAAGCCGGTGTGACCGGCCCGGCCAACCTCGACCGCCTGACCCAGCCCGGTCGCAACTTTGCGATCAACGTGATCTGGGACATCTGACCCATCCGCCTCACCTCGCCGCCCTTGCAGCCGCGGCGAGGTGAGGATTTTTTACTGTGCCGCGTCTTCTTGTTCGTCTAGTTGATAACAGCTCTCTTCAGGGCGCCCAGGCGCTTCTCTTCTCAAGGACTTTTTTCATGACCGCTTCTTCCACCGCAGAACGCCCAAGCCTGCGCTCCCAACGCCTGAACCAGATCACCAACGAGCCGCACACCAAGCTCGACGCCTTGGTGAAAGCTCACGCGCCGTTCGAAACCCAAGCCAACTTCGCCCGTTTCGTGGTGGCCCAGTACCTGTTCCAATCGGAACTGGTGGCCTTGTACAACGATGCCGAGTTGAACCAGATCATCCCTGACCTGGCCGCCCGCTGCCGCGCCGAAGCGGCCAAGCTCGACCTGGC
>NZ_MPBM01000069.1:0-1531 GCF_001907715.1 Pseudomonas sp. BTN1
ACCCAGCGCGGCTTGGTCATCATGTTGAGAATGTTCGGCAGGGTCAGCTTGGGCGGCGCGGACAAACCATTGATCAAGTCCTTGTGGCGCTGCCCCAGAATCTGCAAATCCAGGGTCAGCACCAATGCATCCACCCCGGCCGCCTTGGCGCGCTCGATCAACTGCTCGATAAAACTGCGGTCGCGCATCACATACAACTGGAACCAGAACGGCTGGCCGACGTGCTCGGCGATGTCTTCCAGCGAACAGATACTCATGGTCGACAAGGTGTAGCGCAGCCCGAACGCAGCAGCGGCACGGGCAGTGAGGATTTCGCCATCGGCATGCTGCATGCCCGCCAGGCCAGTCGGCGCCAGCGCCACGGGCATGGCCATGTCCTGGCCAATCATACTGGCGCGGATCGAACGCTCGTCGATATTGCGCGCCACCCGTTGACGGAACTTGATACGCGCAAAATCAGTTTCGTTGGCGCGGTAGGTGCTCTCAGTCCAGGAGCCGGAATCGGCGTAGTCGTAGAACATGCGGGGGACACGTTTTTGCGCCAGCTTGCGTAAGTCTTCGATGGTTGTGATCAACGGCATCGGGTCACCTCTCCCTGAACTGAACACAGAGAGTAACCGGCAGGAGCGTGGGCAACCAGCCGTTGCGTTTAGATGGACTGACGATTAATCTCGCACAAACCCGCAATAAAGCGCACAAACATGCATAACACTCATCAAGCCATCGACCTGCCTTCCCTGCGCAAACAAAAGATCTTGTTGCTGCTGGAACGCGACGGCAAGGTCACCGCATCTGAGTTGGTCGAGCATTTCGCCGTGTCCCAGGACACCATCCGCCGCGACCTTGGCGAACTCGCTGCCGCCGGCCTGTTGCAACGCGTACACGGCGGCGCCCTGCCCCGGCCCAAGGACACCGGCAAGGATTTCTTTACCCGTGTCGGCGAGACCAACGAGGTCAAGCGCCACCTCGCCCGCGTGGCGGCGGAGCGGGTTGAAGACGGCCAGATCGTGCTGTTCGATTCTGGCTCCACCACCTTGCAGATTGCGCAGTGCTTGCCCCATGCACTGCACCTGACTGTGGTCACGCCATCCCCCATGATCGCCATCGCCCTGGCCGACCATCCGCATATAAAAGTGATCCTGGCCGGCGGCCAACTCAACCCCGCTACGCTCTCCACCGGCGGCCATGAAGCGGTGCGCCTGATCCAGAGCGTCAAGGCCGACCTGTTGTTCACCGGAGTGTGCGCATTGCACCCGCAAGTGGGCATCACCTCGCTGCATTTTGGTGAAGTCGCCGTCAAGCAAGCCTTGCTCGACAGCGCGTCCCACGTCATCGCCGTGACCACCTCAGACAAACTCGGCGCGGTGGAACCCTTTGTGGTGGCGCCATGCAGCCGTATTCATACGCTGATTACCGAGTGGGATGCACCGGATGTGCAGGCATATGAACAGTTGGGGTTGCAGGTGCAGCGGGTGGACGTGCAGTGATACAAACCACGATGCGAAGCGAGCCGCTCTTGATCTTGAGCTGG
>NZ_MPBM01000070.1:0-2300 GCF_001907715.1 Pseudomonas sp. BTN1
GCGCCAAGTCGCCGAAGCGATCGCCCTGGTCGAGAAAACCACCGACGCGGAGTTGGTCACCGTGCTGGCGGCGCGCGCCGACGACTACGCCTACATTCCGTTACTGTGGGCGAGCTTGATCGCGTTGGTGGTACCGGGCGTGGTGCATTACCTGTCGGGTTACCTGACCATGTACACCTTGCTGGTGGCGCAGTGGGCGACGTTCATTGTGCTGTGCCTGGTGTTCCGCTTGCCCAAGGTCACTACTCGGCTGATCCCGCGTTCGGTACGCCACTGGCGTGCGTCCAACCTGGCGCGGCGGCAGTTTCTGGAGCAGAACTTGCACCACACGCTGGGCAGCACCGGGGTGCTGATTTTTGTCAGCGAGGCTGAGCGTTATGTGGAGATCCTGGTGGATGAGGGGATTTCCAAGCGCCTGGATGACAGCAATTGGGACGCTATTGTCCAGGCGTTTACCCAGCAGGTGAAACAGGGGCAGACGCTGGCCGGGTTCATCGCCTGCGTTGAAGCCTGTGGCGAGTTGCTCAAGGTGCATGTGCCCGTTACTCACACCCGCAACGAACTGCCCAATCGCCTGGTCGTACTCGAATAACTGCTTTCTGTGGGAGCCGGGCTTGCCCGCGATGGCATCGCCTCGGTTTGCCTGATTAACCGAGTGGCCTGCATCGCAGGCAAGCCAGCTCTCACACAAGGCAGCATCCTTATTCGGGTTGATTGACCGTTGATCAAATAACCCCGTGCCCTGAACCCCCATCCCGCCTAAAATGCCCGGCATTCTTTACCCGAGGCGTTTTTGTTCATGTCCGTCACCGCTCAACCTGCCCGCCCTGCGCCGGATCATCATGCCCAGTTCATCGAACTGTTGAGCGCAAGCCTGGCCCAGAACGCTTTTATCAAGCTGGTGCTGGCCAAGTACGTCGGTGAGGAAGCCGAGTTGCAGCGGCTGATCATCAAGCCGGTATTCGTCAAGGACCGGCCATGCCTGTCGTTCGTCTATCGCTACAAGACCCGCGATATCACCAAGAACTTCCCCTTGGCCGACGGCGTTGCGGCGATCGGCGAGCTGTTGCCCAGCTCGTTCAAGAACGCGCACTTGCTGGCGCTGACCGACGAAGCCCAGTTGGAATACAGCAAGAAGAACAAAAGCTCGCTGTTCAAAAGTAAACCGCAGCAACTTCGCGAGGCGCCTTCGGCTGAGCATAACCGCGAAAAAAATCGCTTCCTCGACCTGAGCCGGCCGTTCCTCGCCGACCTGGGCGTGACCGACGCCAAGCAGGCGCTGATCCCCTCGATGTCGCGCAAGTGGAAACAGATCAACAAGTTCATCGAAGTGTTCAGCCATGCGCTGACGTCGTCGCCGTTGCAGCTCGACCGCCCGGTGCGTGTCGCCGATTTCGGCTCGGGCAAGGGTTACCTGACCTTCGCCATTCACGATTACCTGCGCAATACCCTCAAGGCCGAGGGCGAGGTCACCGGTGTCGAGTTGCGTGAGGACATGGTCACCCTGTGCAACAGCGCCGCCGCACGCCTGGAGCACCCGGGGCTGGTGTTCAAATGCGGCGATGTGCGCAGCGTGGCGCCCAGTGAGCTGGACGTGATGATTGCCTTGCATGCCTGCGACATCGCCACCGACTACGCGATCCACACCGGCATCCGTTCCGGTGCGTCGATCATCATGTGTTCGCCGTGCTGCCACAAACAGATCCGCCTGCAGATCCAGAGCCCGGCGCTGCTCAAACCGATGCTGCAATACGGCCTGCACCTGGGCCAGCAGGCAGAAATGGTCACCGACAGCCTGCGTGCATTGTTGCTTGAAGCCTGTGGCTATGAGACCAAGGTGTTCGAGTTCATCTCGTTGGAACACACGAACAAGAACAAGATGATCCTGGCGGTCAAACGTGCCGAGCCTGTGGACAACGCGCAGCTATTGGCAAAAATCCAGGAGCTCAAGGCGTTCTATCACGTCACCGAGCACTGCCTGGAAACCCTGCTGCGCGGGGATGGCTACCTGGCCTGAAATGGGCGCGGTTCCCTGTGGGAGCTTGCTCCCGTGACGGCCCCGGCGGCCAGCGCATATCTACCTGACGCCCCACGATCCAAATGTGGGAGCTGGCTTGCCTGCGATAGCGGCCTGACAGCCGACGCCTATCTGCCTGACACCCCACAATCCAACTGTGGGAGCGGGCTTGCTCGCGAAGGCGGCCTGGCAGTCAACACCGTTGGATTGTGTGTATATCCATTCCTGCGGAAACGGCCACCTAGGGGTCCGCTATGACAGCGGCTCACTTTTGAAACTGTCA
>NZ_MPBM01000071.1:0-125291 GCF_001907715.1 Pseudomonas sp. BTN1
CGTGGTTTGACGGGGCGCTTAAGGTCAAGATCAAAAGCAGATCAAGAGCAAGAGCGACTCGCTTCGCATCGTGGTTACCGTCTGCTGTTACAACCCACAAAGTTGTATAGATACCTATGCTCATCGCAGGCAAGCCAGCTCCCATATTTTGAGTTGCGAATACATTCAAATGTGGGAGCTGGCTTGCCTGCGATGGCGCCCGCGATGGCGGCGCTTATTTTGGTCCGAGAATTTTCACTAACTTATCCGGCGAAGGCGCCCCTTGCTGCTGCTGCAACCCACCCTTGTCATCCAGATAGAAGATCGCCGGCGTCGCCGACAACTCCAGTTCATCCATCAGCTTCATATTGGCATCAAGCTTGGCCTCGACCTCGGCCGGGATCTTTTCCAGCGCCTTGAGCTTGCTGCCCTTGCCGGCGGCTTCGTGTTCTTGCAGGGCTTTTTGCGGGTCTTTGGCGGCGAGCAGGGCGGCGGATTTGCCTGGGCTGTCTTCGCGGATGATGCCGACCATGATGTGGCGCAACTGCACCTTGCCGGCCTTCACCCACGGGCGCGCCTGTTCCCAGAACATGTTGCAGTACGGGCAGTTGGGGTCGCTGAACAGGTAGACGGTGCGCGGGGCATTTTTGTCGCCGTCCTGGATCCAGCTGCTGTTTTCCATCTTGGCCCAGACTTCCTTGGCCATCGGCGCGTACACCAGTTTTTCCAGGGGCGCGGTGCTCAGGTCATTGCCCTGGGCGTCGTACAGGTTGCCGGCGATCACGTGCTTGCCGTCGGCGGTCAGGTACAAGGCCATGCCACGGTTCTGGTACTGGGCGGCGTAGCCGGTAAGGCCACTGGGCGCATCGAATTTGCCGATGATCTTGGCACCCTTGGCTTCGATCTGTTTGATCGGGGCCGGCAGGTCTTCGGCCTGGGCCAGCGTAGCGGCTAGCGTCAAAGGCAGCAGGGTCAGCAGGTGGCGGAGGCGAGGCATGTCGGTTTCCTTGTCGTGGTGTTGTCGAAGGGTTCCATGGCACGAGCCAGGCTGGCTTCGGAGAGTTCGCCCAGGTGGCTGTTGATCAGGCGCCCATCGGCTTGGTAGAACAGCGTAGTCGGCAAGGCCATGGAACCCACGGCCTGGCCGAGGCGGCCGCTGGCGTCGAACAGCACGTTGTCCAGGGTCAGGCCCTGGGTGGCCAGGTAGGTGCTGACGCTTTGCATGCTTTCGGCCTGGTTGACGAACAGGAAGGTCACGTCGGGGCGCATGCGCTGGGCGTTTTCCAGTACGGGCATTTCGCGCCGGCACGGCGGGCACCAGGTGGCCCACAGGTTGATCACCAAGGGGCCGCCCTGATAATCCGCCAGTTGCACCACCTCGCCATTGGCATTGCGCAGGGTGATGTCCGGCAGGCGTGTGCCTTTTTCGTACAGGCTCAGGGACAGGCTGGTCATGCCCCAGAACAACAGGCCGGTGATCACCCCGGCGCTGAGCGGCTTGCGAAGGGCCGGGCGACGCCAGCCGTACGCCAGCGCGCCGAGGATCAGCGCGATGATCCCGGGCCAGGCGAGAAAGCCGCCGTCACGCAGGTCGACCATCTCCACCCAGTCGTTGCTGTAATAACTCCAATACATCAGCACAAAACTGACCCGGGCGGCGAGCAGGCCCAGCAGGAACAGGCTGAACAGCACCGACTCCGGGTTTTCGCCGCCGCGCTTGGCCACGCGCCAGCCCACCAGGGTGGCGAGAATCAGCGCGCTGATCAGCAGCAGGTGATTCAGGGCGATGGCGAAGGTGCCGATGGTAAGGGTCAGCATCAGAGAGCGTCCCGCGTCTGGGTCCAGCGTTGCAGGAAGGCGGCGGCGTCTACTTCCCCGGTGATGCGTTGGGCGCGGCGTTCTTCACCGTCCGGGCCGATCCACACGAAGCTCGGTGGCCCTGGCACTTTGTAGCGGCCCAGCAGCTCGCGGCTGGCAGCGTTGTCGGCGGTGACGTCCAGGCGCAGCAAGCGCACGTTTTTGAGCGCGTCCATCACCTCGGGTTTGCCGAACACCTGTTTTTCCATGATCTTGCACGACACGCACCAGTCGGCGTAATAGTCCAACAGCACCCACTGGCCCTGGGCCTTGGCGCTGTCGAGTTGGCTTTGCAGTACGGCCGGGTCGTTGATCGTGGTGAAGGCATCGTGGGCGCTCGGTGCACCGGCGACCTTTGAGCCGCTGTAAACCTTCAAGGGTTGCCACAGCTCATCGCTGCCACCGGCCGCCCCCACCACCAGCACCGCGCCCCACAGGCCCAGCACCAGGGAACCGGCGCCGAATACCTTGGCCGCCAGGCCGGACTCACGGGCCAGCGCCCAGCCGCAGTACGCCATCACCAGCGCCAAGGCGCCCCACAGGCCGATCCACAGGCTGTCGCCGACTACCGGGCGAATCATCAGCACCGCGGTGCCCAGGAACAGGAAGCCGAAGATGCCCTTGAGCACGTTCATCCAGGTACCCGGCTTGGGCAGGAAGCGGTTGCCCACAGTGACCAACAGCAACAACGGAATGCCGATACCGATGCCCATGGCGAACAGGATCAGCCCACCGTGCAGCGCATTGCCGCTCTGGGCGATGTACAGCAGGGCGCCGGCCAGGGGCGCGGTCATGCACGGCCCCACCAGCAGGCCGGACAATGCGCCGAGCACACCGGCACCCACCAGGCTGCCACCGCTTTGCTGGCGGCTGACGTTATCGAGGCGGTCGCGCAGGAAGGCGGGCAGTTGCAGTTCAAAGAAGCCGAACATCGGCAGGGCGAGCAGCACGAACAACGCCGCAAAGCTGCCAAGGATCCACGGGGTTTGCAGCAACGCCGCCAGGTTGGCGCCGAGCAACGCGGCCATCACCCCCAGGGCGGCATACACCAGCGCCATGCACACCACGTAACTGCCGGCCAGGGCAAAGCCACGGCGCGGGCTGGCGCCACTGCCCACCACCAGGCCGGCGAGGATCGGCAGCATCGGCAACGAGCAGGGCGCAAACGCCAACAGCAGGCCCAGGCCGAAGAACACCAGCAGGCTCCACCCCAGGCTGCGCTGTTGCAGGCCGCTGGCCAGGCTTTGGTCCTGGGCTTGCGCGGTGGCGGCGACGGCCGGGTTGCCGCCCAGGTCCACGGTGATCGACTGCGGCGGATAGCATAGACCCGCATCGGCGCAGCCCTGCCAGCCGAGCTTGACCTGGCCGGTGGTGCCGGCGGGGATCTTCACCTCCAGGCCCTGGCGATAGACTTGCTGCTCGCCAAAGAACTCGTCGCTATGGGCTTCACCCTCGGGCAGCACGGGTTTTTCGGCCAGGCCGTCGAACTTCATGCGTTGCTGGTACAGGTAATAACCGTCGGCAATCTGCCAAAACAGCTGGGTTTCGCCGCTCTCAAGACGTTCGGAGGTAAAGGCGAAGGCTTTGCCCACCGGGAGGAAGTCGGGTTTGGTTTCGAAGGGGCTGCCCGGCGCTGCCTGGGCGAATCCCGCGAACAACACCAGCAGAAAGGTAAACAGATGCCGCATGGTCAAGCCTTAGTTCGATGCAAGTGAGGCACACAATGTGTGGCGTTGATTAACCGATGATTAACCGCCGCTATTCTAGAGCGTAGGGATTATCCGGTGTTGCGAACTTTAGCGGCATAATGCGCGCTTAATCCGTGGCTTTTCTAATCGCGCCATCTTTTATGAAGGGTTAACCATGCACGTACTGGTCTGTGAAGACGACGAACTGATCGCCAGTGGCATCGTGGCCGGCCTGACCGCCCAGGGCTTCACCGTGGAGCGCGTGGCCACGGCCTCGGCTGCGCGGGCGATGCTCAAGGCCGCGGCCTTCGACATTATGGTGCTCGACCTTGGCCTGCCCGACGAAGACGGCCTCAAGCTGCTGCAACAACAGCGCAGCCAGGGGTTGGACATTCCGGTGCTGATCCTCACCGCGCGGGACTCGGTGACCAACCGCGTCGACGGCCTGCAAGCCGGCGCCGACGACTACCTGCTCAAGCCCTTCGACCTGCGTGAACTCGCTGCTCGCCTGCAAACCCTGCTGCGCCGTGTGGCGGGACGCAGCGTCAATCTGATCGAACATGGCCGCCTGGCCTACGACCCCAGCAGCCGCGAGACCTTCCTCGGTGGCCAGCCGGTAGATTTGTCCCGGCGTGAACAGGCGTTGTTGCAGGCGCTGTTGCACAACAAGGGCCGCGTACTGTCCAGTGAACAGCTCAAGGACAGCGTCTACGGCTTTAGCGACGAACTGGAAAGCAACGCCCTCAACGTGCATATCCACCACCTGCGGCGCAAGTTGGGCAATGGCATCGTCGAAACCGTCAGGGGGCTGGGCTATCGCCTGGGCACCGCTGATGGGGGAGAAAACACGCCGTGATGAGCTTGCGCCTGCGCCTGACGTTCAAGCTGGGCGCCGCTTTTGTGCTGATCTGGGTGCTGGCGGCCGCCTGGATGCTCAACGATTTGCGCAACCAGATGATGTTTTCCCTCGACCAGCGCCTGGTGGCTTCGGCGCGCATGGTGGCCGGGCTCACCGAGCAGATGCCGGGCCTGGCCAGCGTCAGCGGTGGCGCGCATTTGCGCACCGAACAACTGAATGTGCCGGGCGGCATGGCCTGCCAGGTCAGTTCCTTGCGCGGCGAGATCCTGGCGCGTAGCCATACCACGCCGGAGGAAGGGCTGGAGTCGCGCCGCAGCGGTTTTCGCGACCAGATCATCGACGGTGTGGGCTGGCGCAGTTTTACCCTGTCCCGTGGCGATTTGCTGATCACCACCGCCGACCGCCAGGTGGAGCGCGAAGCCCTCAACCTGTCGATCCTGCTGGCGGCGTCGGTGCCGGTCGGCGTGGCGTTGCTGGGCTGCCTGTGCCTGCTGTGGCTGGGCATCGGCCAGAGCCTGGTGCCGCTCAACCGTATGCGTGACGCGCTGATGCGGCGCAGTGTCGACTCCCTCGAACCCTTGCAGATTCACCCGCTGCCCAGTGAACTCAAGCCGTTGCTCGACACCCAGAACCAACTGCTGCAGCGCATTGCCAAGACCATCGAGCGCGAACGTCGCCTGACCGGTGACGCCGCCCATGAACTGCGCAGCCCATTGACCGCGATCAAGACCCACCTGCAAGTCGCACGCATGACCGAGGGCGCGGCCCGCGACCAGTCCCTGGCGCACGCCGAGGAGGGCGCCGACCGCTTGCATCGCACCCTGGAGCAACTGTTGTTGCTGGCGCGGGTGGAAGGCAGCCTGTCGTTTGATGATGGCTTGCAATCGAGTGCCGAGGAAGTCGCCCGGTTGGCGATCCAGGATGCCAACGCCGGTGACAATTCCCGTATCGATCTGATCCTGGCGCCGGATCTCTCCCACGCTCCGGTAGAAATGCCCGTGGGCCTGGCCGTCGCGGCCTTGCGTAACCTGCTGGACAACGCCTTGCGCCATACCCCCGCCGAGACTCGCGTGGAACTGCAGGTGTTTTCTACCCCGGATAACGTGGTGTTCCGCGTGCGTGACCATGGCCAGCAGATCTCCAGCGAAGACCTGCAATACCTCACCCAACGCTTCTGGCGCAATGGCAGCAGCGAAGGCTGTGGCCTGGGCCTGGCGATTGTCCAGGCGATTGTGCAACGTTGCTCCTGCTCGTTGCATTTTGACAGCCAGCCCGACGGTATGCGGGTCGACCTGGGCATGCCATTGCGGCGCTGAACTGACTTTTCACGTGGCAAATAATTACCGCCCGCCTGAGGCTCAAGCCTTCAGGATGGCGGTAATTTTTTTGCGCTTGAACGGGCCGAATGAGTCGGCCTGAATTGAAAAGGACCGTTCTTATGTTGGTGATCGACACCAGTTTCCCCGCCAGGGATTTCAACGACCGCCGCGGCGAAACCGTGCAACAGGTGGTTTTGCACTACACCGCTTCGCCCTTTGCTTCCTCGCTACGCACCCTCACTCAAGATGGCGTCAGCGCTCACTATCTGCTGCCCGACCCTGATGAACCCAGCTACCGCGCCGCCGGTTATGAAGAACTGCGGGTGTTTCGCCTGGTGGACGAGGGCCAGCGCGCCTGGCATGCAGGCGTGAGCTATTGGGCGGGGAAGGCTGACCTCAACAGCCGCTCGATGGGCATTGAAATCGTCAACCTGGCGCGGGATGACGCGGGCGTCTTTACCTTTCCTGAATATGCACCAGCGCAGGTTGATGTATTGATTGAATTGCTTCGCGACCTGCTGGAACGTTATCCGCAGGTCGGCCCTACTGACTGGCTCGGGCATTCGGACGTGGCCTACTGGCGCAAGAGCGACCCAGGGCCTCGGCTGCCGTGGCGGGTGCTGCATGAAGCCGGCATCGGGGCCTGGTTTGATGAGTCGACCCGGGCGATGTACCAGCGCCGCTTTTGTCTCGGCTTGCCGCCGGAAGTGGAAGTGGAGCGGGCGTTTCAGCGGTATGGCTACAAGCCCGCGCAGAATCGCCAGGCCTTTGAGCAGCGTACCCGAGCGTTCCAGATGCACTTTCGGCCACTGGATTATTGTGGGTTCCTGGATGCAGAGACGTGCGCGATTCTTTATGCGCTGAATGAAAAATACCGCGGGCTTCGGAGCTGAGCGCTGTTCAAATGTGGGAGCTGGCTTGCCTGCGAAAGCGGTAGTGCAGTAACCGATGCAGCGACTGACACACTGCCTTCGCGAGCAAGCCCGCTCCCACATTTTAATCTCCCCACAATCGGTAAATATCCGACCAACTTCCTAAATCCCCGTGCACCTGAAGCGTCTCCACAACAGGAAATCCGTGCGCATGCCCTTGGGCCAGACGCCAACGGATCGGCAGTTTGGTCACGATCAACAGCGTATTGAGGGATCCAGAGATGTCAGTCGCTACCAGCCGTATCGAAGACGCCCCGGTGCAGGCCGCGGAAACGCTCTATCAGTTTGACGAAAGCCCGCTGCTGGCCCGCCAGCGCCAGCAGGAATCCAACGCCCGCAGCTACCCTCGGCGCATCCCCTTGGCGCTCAAGCGCGCCAAGGGGATCTACGTGGAGGACGTCGAGGGGCGTCGGTTCATCGATTGCCTGGCCGGCGCCGGAACCCTGGCGCTGGGGCATAACCACCCGGTGGTGATCCAGGCCATCCAGCAAGTGCTGAGCGACGAACTGCCCCTGCACACCCTGGACCTGACCACGCCGGTCAAGGATCAATTCGTGCAGGACCTGTTCGGTTTGCTGCCTTCGGAGCTGGCGCGAGAAGCGAAAATCCAGTTCTGCGGCCCCACCGGCACCGATGCGGTGGAAGCCGCGTTGAAGCTGGTGCGCACCGCCACCGGGCGCAGCACCGTGCTGTCGTTCCAGGGCGGCTATCACGGCATGAGCCAGGGCGCGCTGAGTTTGATGGGCAGCCTGGGACCCAAGAAACCCTTGGGCGCCTTGCTCGGCAATGGCGTGCAGTTCCTGCCATTCCCGTATGACTACCGTTGCCCGTTTGGGCTGGGTGGCGCCGAAGGCGTGCGGGTCAACCTGCATTATTTGGAGAATCTGCTCAACGATCCGGAAGCCGGCGTGTTGCTGCCAGCGGCGGTGATTGTCGAAGTGGTCCAGGGCGAGGGTGGCGTGATCCCGGCGGACCTCGACTGGCTGCGTGGCCTGCGCCGTATCACCGCGCAAGCGGGGGTGGCGCTGATCGTCGATGAGATCCAGAGCGGTTTTGGGCGTACCGGCAAAATGTTTGCCTTCGAACACGCGGGCATCATCCCGGATGTGGTGGTCATGTCCAAGGCGATTGGCGGCAGCCTGCCGCTGGCGGTGGTGGTGTATCGCGACTGGCTCGACACCTGGCTGCCGGGCGCCCATGCCGGGACCTTCCGCGGCAACCAGATGGCGATGGCGGCGGGCTCGGCGGTGATGCGCTACCTCAAGGATCACGACCTGGCGGGCCATGCGGCGGCCATGGGCGAGCGCCTGGGCGAACACCTGCGCATCCTGCAGCGCGACTTCCCGCATCTGGGGGATATCCGTGGGCGTGGGCTGATGCTGGGGGTGGAGCTGGTAGACCCGACTGGCACGCCTGATAGTCAGGGCCACCCACCGGTGCATCGCCAGTTGGCGCCGCTGGTGCAGCGCGAATGCCTCAAGCGCGGGCTGATCCTGGAACTGGGCGGGCGCCATGGCAGTGTGGTGCGTTTTCTGCCACCGCTGGTGATCACCGCTGGCGAAGTCGACCAGGTGGCCGAGATTTTCGGGCGCGCCTTGGCGGCGGCCGTGGCCAGCGTCTAATTTTCCAGGCCCTTGGTACGTTTCTACAGATATCAGTGCTGCGCGTGGTGCGCAGCCAGCCTTTGAGCGACGGAGAACAGCAATGACCTCAGTATTTGACCGCGACGACATCCTCTTTCAGGTAGTGGTCAACCATGAAGAACAGTATTCGATCTGGCCCGACTACAAGGCCGTGCCGGAAGGCTGGCGCACCGTGGGCAAGAGCGGCATGAAGAAAGAATGCCTGGCCTACATCGAGGAAGTGTGGACCGATATGCGCCCGCTGAGCCTGCGCCAGAAAATGGGCGGCGCGGCCCTCGCCAACTGATTCACCCCAATACACTGTAGGAGCGAGCTTGCTCGCGAAGAACGCAAGAACGCAAGAACGCCGCGTTTACCCTGAATAAACGCGGCGTTCTGAAGTTTTTCGCGAGCAAGCTCGCTCCTACAGGGGGGTGTGGGTGTAAAGGTAATCCGTCGCCAACGACGCCAGCGTCCTCACGCCCACCACCAACGCCGACTCATCCACAAAGAACCCAGGGTTGTGATTCGGCGCCGCCTTGCTCATGTCCTGGTCCCTTGGGGTCACCCCCAGGAAGACAAACAGCCCCGGCGCCTCCTTGGCATAGAACGAGAAGTCTTCGGCGCCACCCACCAACGGGCCTTGCACCACATCATCCTGAGTCGCCCAGCGCAGGCTCGGCAGCATTTTCTCGGTCAGCGCCGGATTGTTGATGGTGGGGTCGTACTTCTCGATGATCGTCACTTCGGCCTTGGCGCCACCGCTTTCGGCGATTTTCTCTACGGTCTGGCGCACATCCCCATGCAGCTTCTGGCGAATGCCGTAGTCGTAGGAGCGAATGGTGCCGCTCATGTCCACCGACTCGGGGATGATGTTATAGCGGGTGCCACCGTTGATGGTGCCGATGCTCACCACAGAGGGGAATGACGAAATATCGGTACGGCGGCTGACTACGGTCTGCAAGCCGACAATGGTTTGCGCGCCGACGGTGATCGGGTCGATACCGTCCCAGGGGCGGCCGGCGTGGGTCTGTTTGCCGAGGATCCTGATGCGCAGGTCATCGGAACTGGCCAGGGTCGGGCCCGGGCGATAGGCGATTTGCCCTGCAGGCACACCGGCCCATACGTGCAGGCCAAACACCGCGTCAGGCTTGGGCGCTTTCATTACGCCTTCCTGCACCATCATCTTCGCGCCCCAGGTGTTCTTGCCGTCGGGGATAAAATCGCTGGGGCCTTCTTCGGCCGGTTGGAAATAAAACACCACGGTGCCGGGCAGCCGCTCGCGCATCCCGGTAAGAATCTTCGCAGTGCTCAGCAGGATAGCGGTATGGGCGTCGTGGCCGCAGGCGTGCATCACGTCGACTTCTTTGCCCAGGTAGGTGCCCTTGGCTTTGGAGGCGAAGGGCAGGTCGGCGACTTCCTTGACCGGCAGCGCATCCATGTCGGCGCGCAGAGCCACGGTCGGGCCGGGCAGGGCACCTTTCAAGATGGCGACGACGCCAGTGCGGGCCACCCCGGTCTTTACTTCAAGGCCGAGTTCGCGCAACTGTTTGGCGACCAACTCGGCGGTGCGGGTTTCGGTATTGCCCAGTTCCGGATGGGCGTGGATATCGCGGCGGGTTTCCAACAGGCTGGGTTCGAGGATTTTTGCCTGGGCGGCAATGGTTTCCCGAGCACTGTCCTGGCCGCTGCTGGCGGCGATCACTGCACTGCTCGCGACCGCGCCGAGCAGACCCAAAACCCATTGGTGTGTCAGACCGTTCATTCGCATACCAACCTCTCCTTGCTTATTGTTGTGGATCTTTCTCCTGCACGCTCCCGGCAGTCTGCACCTGCACGCTCAAGCGCGGTGTCGCCAGGTCAAGCCCGGCTTCATCCAGGTGCCGCTTGAGCGACAGGTTGAATGCCCGCGACACTTCCCACTGCTTGATCGGCGCGGTCTTGAAGCGTGCGCGCAGGATCGCGCTGCCGGATTCGAAGCTTTCCACGCCCTGGATCTCCAACGGCGACCAGATATTGCGGCGTTGCAATGGGTCGTTACGCATGGCGTGGCCGACCTCGCGCATCAGTTTGATCGCGTCGTCGATTTCCATGTTGTAGGGGATCGCCACGCGGAAGATCGCGTAGCCGAACTCCCGGGAGTAGTTTTTGATGCTCTTGATTTCGCTGAACGGGATGGTGTGCACGATGCCGTCGATGTCGCGCAGGCGCACGGTACGGATGGTCAGGCCTTCCACCGTGCCGAGGTGGCCGCCCACATCCACGTAGTCGTCGATGGCCAGGGAGTCTTCGATGATGATGAACAGGCCGGTGATCAAGTCCGCCACCAGCGACTGTGCACCAAAACCGATGGCGATACCGATCACACCCGCACCGGCCAGCAAGGGCGTGACGTTCATGCCCATGTTCGCCAGGGCGACGATGGCGGCGATGATGAAAATGGTCACGAACAGCACGTTGCGGATCAACGGCATCATGGTTTGCGCGCGGGCGTTGGCCAGGCCTTTACGCGAGCGGGTCAGGGCGTGGTGAATCGCGGTGTCGCTGAGGATCCAGATCAGCCAGGCAAACAGCAACGTGCCCCCGAGGCCGAACAGCTTCACGGCTATTTCATGGCCTTCACCTTCGGTAAAGCGAATCATCGACAGGCCCCAGACCCGCAGCCCCAGTTCGATAAATACCAGCCACACCACCAGGTGCACCAGGGTGTAGACAAAGCCTTTGAGGCGTTCGGAGTACAGCGCATGGCGCTTGTGCCCGCGGTGCGGCTTGAGGGCGTGGCGGCGCACCAGGCCGTTGATCACCATGCACAACACCAGCAACACCGTGCACAGCAGCGACTGGCGCAGGGCGGTGCTGGTGTCGCCGGCCGACAGGAAGGTGGCGAACAGTGAGATGCCCACCAGCAGAAGAGCCGGGATGTACCAGAAGGTGCCGATGATCGACAGGGTATCGGTGAGCGCTCGGCGGTTGAGGCGGCGCGACAGCGGTTGGTTGCGGATCAGGTGCGCAATCGGACGGCGGAACCGCAGGATAAACACCCCGGTGGACAACGCCGCCATGACATTGGCCACGGTCGCGGCGGTGTGGGCCAGATGCTGGCCGAGCGCGGCAACCAGGCGCGGGTCGCTCAAGGCTTCACCGAAGGCGGCAAAACTGCCGATCCACCACAGCGGGCGGAACGCCTGGTGGCGCAGGATATACAAGGCGCGGTGGCGGTGCGGGCCGTCGAGTACGGAGAAGGCAATCACGCAGATTGCCGAGAAACAGGTGCCGACCACCAAGGCATAGGCCAGCACCATGGCCAGGGATTTGCCCAGGGAGGAAGGCAGGGCGTAGCTCAGGTAAACCGTGATCACCAAGGCGATCAACCAGGGGCCCAGCTTGCGCAGGGCAAAGCGCAGCATGTCCCAGGTGCGCGGATGCTGCGGCAGCTCTTCGGGCAGGCCGAAACGCTCGCGCACCCGATGGCTGAGCCAGATCAGCGCAGCGGCCAGCAGGCTCCACACAGCCAGGATCACAGCAAACCCGAAGATGATCGGCAGCCATTCGCTGGCCGGCAACATCAGGGCGGCCAGTTCATCCTTGGCCAGGTCGACTTCGTTGGACCAGCGCCCCAACGGGCTGTCGGCGCCGGAAAACTGCTGCTCAAAGCCCGACAGCGTACTGCCGATCAACCCGAGTACGCCGAGTTCGGCGGCGGGCTGGGCCTTTTGCGTGGCGGCGCGCAGTTTTTTCAGGTCGCTGAGCAACTGGGTGCGTTGCTGGTCGTTTTCCAGGGTCTTGATCACTTCGTCCAGCGACTGCCCCAGGGGCACTTCCGCCTGGGGTTGGGTCTTGCTGGAGCCGCCCAGCATCCCGGGCAAGCCCACGGCTTGGGCGGGCATCACTGGCAGCAGCGTGAGCAGGGCGATCAGCAGGTAGCAGGGCAGGGCAAACAGACGGGAAAGCACGAGGCGGTCAACCTTGAAAACGACGAATTGACCGAGTGTACGAGGCCGCTATGCCCAATGCGAGCGCATTTGTCACTGCGCCAGTTTGGCGAGGATCTTGTAGAGCACGGTGCCGAGGATCAACAGCATGCCGATCCACATGCCAAACACGCCCAGAGGCTTGTCGCGAAAGTTGAAGCCGACCGCGAGCATGATCATGCCGATCAGGATGGGGATCAGCATGGCGTGGAATGAGGACATTGAGATCATGGCGAGGGGCGGCCTTGTCGGACTGGAAGTTCTGACAAGTCTAGGCCGGATTATAAAAGTTGCAGATGATTCAGGTCAGGTGTACTCAGCGTTAAATGTGGGAGCGGGCTTGCTCGCGAATGCGGTGTGCCAGTCACTGAATCTGTTGGCTGATGTACCGCATTCGCGAGCAAGCCCGCTCCCACAGTGCGCAATCAGGGTAAATCGCGGCTGGCGTAGAACGCCCCCAGCACCTTGACCAGATGCGCCAGGTCATGGCTGCCGCACAGCTCGCGGATCGAGTGCATGGCAAAGGTCGGCAAGCCGATGTCCACGGTGCGCACGCCCAGGTGGCTGGCAGTGATGGGGCCGATGGTCGAACCACAGCCCATGTCGCTGCGCACCACGAAGCTCTGCACCGGCACTTCCTGGGCCATGCACAGGTGGCGGAAGAACCCCGCGGTTTCGCTGTTGGTGGCGTAGCGCTGGTTGCTGTTGACCTTGATCACCGGGCCGGCATTGAGTTTCGGGCCGTGGTTGGCGTCGTGTTTGTCGGCGTAGTTGGGGTGCACGCCGTGGGCGTTGTCTGCCGACACCAGCAGGGATTTCTGGATGGTGCGTACGAATTCTTCACCTTCGGGCAGCAGGCGACGCAGGGTCTGTTCCAGCATCGGGCCATCGGCACCGCAGGCCGAGCAGGAGCCGACTTCTTCGTGGTCGTTGCACACCAGCACGCAGGTTTCATCGGTGTCGCTGGAGAGCAAGGCTTGCAAGCCGGCGTAGCACGACAGCAGGTTGTCCAGGCGTGCACCGGCAATGAAGTCGCCATTGAGGCCGATCACGGCAGCACTTTGGGTGTCGTAGAAACTCAGCTCGTAGTCGAGCACCACATCGGCATTCAACCCATGCTCGCGGGCCAACTGTTCGGTGAGCACGGCGCGAAAGTCCACGCGTTCGTCACCGGCAAACTGCGCCAGGATCGGCGGCAGCTCGGTCTGGGCATTGATCGCCCAGCCCTGGTTGGCTTCACGGTTGAGGTGAATGGCCAGGTTGGGAATGATAGCGATCGGCAGCTTGAAGTCGATCAGTTGGCTCTCGACCTTGCCATCGCGGCGGAAGGTGACACGCCCGGCCAGGGACAGGTCGCGGTCGAACCAGGGCGCCAGCAGCGCGCCGCCGTAGACTTCCACACCCAGTTGCCAGAAGCCGTGGCGTTGCAGCTCCGGCTGGGGCTTGACCCGCAGGCACGGGCTGTCGGTGTGGGCGCCGACCATGCGGATACCGTCCTGCAGCGGCGATTGGCGGCCGAGCTTGAAGGCGATGATCGAGGAATCGTTGCGGGTCACGTAGTAGCGACCGTTGGCCTCGGTGGCCCAGGTGTCGCGCTCGTCGAGACGCTGGTAGCCGGCGGCTTCCAGGCGCTGGGCCAGGGCGGCAGTGGCATGAAAAGGAGTAGGGGAGGCCTTGAGGAAGTCGATCAGGCCTTGATTCAACGCTTCGCGCATAAATAGCTCCAGACAGCAGTGGCGAGAGTTTACCGTATTGGCCAGATATTTGGAGTGAGCGTGCATGGCCGAGAACCACATCAAACCCTGTGGGAGCTGGCTTGCCTGCGATAGCGGTCTTTCTGTGCCAGATGTATTGGCTGGCACGCCGATATCGCAGGCAAGCCAGCTCCCACATTTGACCGCATCAGCCCTTCAAAAAGGCGCAGGGCACTCGAAGCGCAGGCGCTCGCCGCTTTGCGGATGGGTGAAGCTGAGCATGCTTGCATGCAGGCACAGGCGCGGCCAGGCGGCCAGGGCTTGTTCATGGGCGTACAGACCATCGCCCAGCAACGGATGCCCGATGGACAACATATGCACGCGCAACTGGTGCGAGCGCCCGGTGATGGGTGTCAGCTCTACGCGGCACCAGTCGCCGCAACGCTCCAGGACTTTCCAGAAGGTCAGTGCATGTTTGCCGAACTCATGGTCGACCACATGGCGGGGCTTGGTCGGCGGGTCGTAGCGCAGGGGCAGGTCAATGCTGCCGCTGTCCAGTGCCGGTTGGCCCCAGGCCAGGGCGGTGTAGGCCTTTTCGGTCTCGCGGTCGTGAAACTGGCGGGACAGTTCGCGGTGGGTGTCGGCGTCCCGGGCCAGCAGGATGATCCCCGACGTTTCCCAGTCCAGGCGATGGACGATGCGGGCTTCGGGGTAGCCGTTTTCCTGCAGGCGAGTGATCAGGCAGTCCTTGTTGTCGTCGGCGCGGCCAGGCACCGAGAGCAGCAGGGTCGGCTTGTTCACCACCAGGACAGCGTCGTCCTGATGCAGGATGTGGATATTGGACAGCGGCATTAAACAGCCTCGTAACAAACACCAACGGCGGCTCCACTGACCGCCCCCTCACCCTGTAGGAGCGAGCTTGCTCGCGAAGAACTTATCGGCACTGCGTTCATTGAGGTTAAACGCGGTGTTCTCAGGTTTTTCGCGAGCAAGCTCGCTCCTACAGCAGTACAGGGCCAGGTAGCAGAGCCGCCGTGGCGACCGCCCGTTCGATCAACGATCGGGCAGGGTGATATTGAGTTCCAGAATCGAGCAGCTGCCGTCATTTTCCAAGGCGACATGCACGTCATCGTTGCCGATATTGACGTACTTGCGGATCACCTCGACCAGTTCCTTCTGCAAGGCTGGCAGGTAGTCCGGGGTGCTGCGTTGGCCGCGTTCGTGCGCCACGATGATCTGTAGACGCTCTTTCGCGACCGATGCGGTACTGGGTTTTTTGTTGGCGCGAAAGAAGTCGAGAAATTTCATTGTTTAGTTGCCTCCAAAGATACGCTCGAAGAATCCCTTCTTCTTGACATCGAGGAAGCGGTGTTCCACGGTCTTGCCCAGCAAGCGATCGACGGCATCGCTGTACGCCTGGCCGGCGTCGCTCTGGTCGTCGAGAATCACCGGTACGCCCTGGTTGGATGCCTTCAGCACGGCCTGGGATTCCGGAATCACGCCCAGCAGGGTCACGGCGAGGATTTCCTTCACGTCTTCAACACCGAGCATTTCGCCGTTGTTGACGCGCTCCGGGTTGTAGCGGGTGAGCAGCAGGTGCTCCTTGATCGGGTCCTGGCCTTCTTCGGCGCGCTTGGACTTGCTGGCCAACAGGCCGAGCATGCGGTCCGAGTCACGTACCGAGGAGACTTCCGGGTTGGTCACCACGATGGCTTCGTCGGCGAAGTACATCGCCAGGTGAGCACCGGTTTCGATACCGGCCGGGGAATCGCAGACCACGTATTCGAAGGTTTCCTTGAGCTCGGCGAGGACTTTGCCGACGCCTTCTTTGGTCAGCGCGTCTTTGTCACGGGTCTGGCTGGCAGCCAGCACGTACAGGTTCTCAAGGCGCTTGTCCTTGATCAGGGCCTGTTGCAGGTTGGCTTCGCCGTTCACCACGTTGACGAAGTCATACACCACGCGACGCTCACAGCCCATGATCAGGTCAAGGTTACGCAGACCGACGTCGAAGTCGACGATGACTGTCTTGTGGCCGCGCAGAGCGAGGCCGGTACCGATAGCGGCGCTGGTGGTGGTCTTACCCACACCACCCTTGCCGGATGTAACCACGAGAATCTTGGCCAAGGTGTTTCACCCCTAAGGAAAAAGGACTTTCGGTCCCTGAAAAACATCTCTTGGAACTCGCCGCAGGCGGACAGCCTTTGCAGGAAAAAGACGGGGTTTCCATGGGGAAACACCAACTTCCAAAAAGTCCTACACAAGTCTTGCCGGTTTCGCTTTGCTATCAGAGTCTAGAGATGCTTGGAAAATGCGGCAGTATCCGTTAAAGACGGATGATGTTCAACACATCGCCCGACAGGTTGACCTGTACCGAAGCGCCCCACAGTGGATCGCGGCGCAAATCTTCGGAAACCTTGTACTGACCTGCGATGGAAACCAGCTCAGCGGTCAACTGCTGGCAAAAAATACGGGCCTTGGTATCACCCTTGATGCCGGCCAGGGCGCGTCCGCGCATCGGGCCGTATACATGGATGTTGCCATCGGCAAGAAGTTCCGCCCCCGGGCTGACCGAGGAGACCACCACAAGGTCGCCGCCCTGGGCGTAAATCTGCTGCCCGCCGCGTACCGGCGAGGTGATGATCTTTGTAGGCCTGATCGCAGGCTCCGGTGGTTTTTCCGGTTTTTTCTTTTCTTCGCCGACCAATGGTTCCAGCGGGCGCTCACGGGCACCGGACGGTGGCAGTACTGGCAGTTCAATGGCGATGGCGGCGGCAATGTCTTCGATGCGGCTGGCGCGAATCGCCAGGGTGCGCAGGCCATGGGAACGGCATACGCGCATCAGGCCGGGCAAATCAATCACGCCCTGGCCGGCCGGCAGCTTGTCCAGCGCCAGCACCAGCGGGGCGTTGTTGAAAAAGTTTGGCGCCAGGGCGACCTTGGCGGCCAGTTGGCGGTCCAGGGCGTCGAGGTCATTGCGGGCCAGTTCCAGCACGGTAATGGCGAGCATGCTGCCTTTTAGCTGGAACACGGGATCTTGGTCTAGCGGTTCGGTTTGGCTCATGGTCGGCGAAAGCGGCTTGTCACGAAAAGTGTCGAGACTTATAACGAGAACACTCACTCGCCGCAAGCCGAGTCGAACCGTTGTAGAATGCGCGGCCCTTGTCTTTACCGGAATCTGTAATGGATCGCCCGCGTTTTCGAGCTGTATTTCTTCACCCGCGTTTTTGGCTGCTATGGCTGGGGCTCGGCCTGCTGTGGCTGGTCACTCAATTGCCGTATCGGGCGCTGTTGAACATTGGTCGCCTGCTGGGCGCGGGCATGTACCGCGTGGCGGGCGATCGTCGCCGTATTGCGGCGCGCAACCTTGAGCTGTGCTTCCCGGAAAAATCCGCCAAGGAACGTAAACGCCTGCTCAAGGAAAACTTCGCTTCCACCGGCATCGCCTTCTTTGAAATGGCCATGAGCTGGTGGTGGCCCAAGCCGCGCCTGGCGCGCCTGGCCCATGTCGAAGGGTTGGAGCACCTCACGCAGGCGCAGTTGGACGGCAAGGGCGTGATCCTCATGGCGCTGCACTTCACCACCCTGGAAATCGGCGCGGCGCTGCTGGGGCAGAAGCACACCATTGACGGCATGTACCGCGAACACGGCAACCCGCTGTTCGACTTTATCCAGCGCCGTGGTCGTGAACGCCACAACCTCGATTCCCTGGCCGTGGAGCGTGACGACGTGCGCGGCATGCTCAAGCTGCTGCGCGCCGGCCGGGCCATCTGGTACGCGCCAGACCAGGACTACGGCGCCAAGCAAAGCATCTTCGTGCCGTTGTTTGGCATCCAGGCTGCTACCGTCACCGCCACCAGCAAGTTCGCACGCCTGGGCAAGGCGCTGGTGGTGCCGTTTACCCAGGAGCGCCTGGCTGACGGTAGCGGGTACCGCCTGGTGATCCATGCGCCGCTGACCGACTTCCCGGGTGAAACCGACGAAATCGACTGCCTGCGCATCAACCAGTGGGTCGAAGCCTCGGTACGCGCATGCCCCGAGCAATACCTGTGGACCCACCGCCGCTTCAAGAGCCGACCGCCGGGTGAGCCCAAGTTGTACGAAAAGCGCCGTCGATAAGCCCAACCCTTTCTCACATGGAGTGACGCAATGCGCCCAGCTGAACCGGTCACAGGCTTGATTCTTTCCGGCGGCGGGGCGCGAGCGGCGTATCAGGTGGGGGTGCTGGCGGCGGTTGCCGAATTGCTGCCTGCGGGGGCAGCGAATCCTTTTCCGGTGATCGTCGGCACCTCGGCTGGTGCGATCAATGCGGTGAGCCTGGCCAGCGGCGCCAGTGATTTTTCGGCAGCCATCCAACGGCTGACGGCCTTCTGGCAGGGCTTTCGCAGCCATCAGGTGCTGCGCAGTGACTGGCCGGGGGTGATGCGCCAGGCCAGTCGTTTCCTGATCCATAGCCTGTTGGGCCTGGGTAGCCAGGTGCCGGTGGCGTTGCTCAACAGTTCGCCACTGCGCGACTTGTTACAAGAGCGCTTGAACCTGGACGGCATCGACGAGGCTATCCGCCGCAAGCACTTGCAGGCTGTGGCGGTGACGGCCTTTGGCTATGAGTCCGGGCAAGCGGTGACCTTCTATCAGGGCGGCGGCACCATCGATGCCTGGTTGCGTCATCGGCGCATTGGGGTACCGACCCAACTGACGGTAGAGCACCTGCTGGCCAGTTCGGCGATCCCGCTGCTGTTTGCCCCGGTCAAGCTCGGTCAGGAGTATTTCGGCGACGGTGCGGTGCGCCAGTCCGCGCCCATCAGCCCGGCCTTGCACCTGGGCGCCAGTCGCGTGTTGGTGGTGGGGGTAAGCGGCAACCCACGGGGCAATGAACCTTCGGTGCAACGCACCTACACCGGCCAGCAACCGACCCTGGCGCAAATCGGTGGGCATATGCTCAACAGCACGTTCATTGACAGCCTGGAAAGCGATATCGAGCTGCTGGAGCGCTTGAATCAGTTCAGCCGTGTGGTGCCTGTGGATGCGGCGGTGCAGGGCCTGGCACCGGTAGAGGTGCTGGTGATTGCCCCCAGCCAGCCCATCGATGAAATCGCCGCACGACATCGCCAGGAGTTGCCGGCGGCGTTGCGTGTGTTTTTGCGCGGGCCGGGGGCGACCAAGACCAGCGGGGCAGGGGTGTTGAGTTATCTGTTGTTCGAGGCGGGGTATTGCAGCGAGTTGATCGAACTGGGGCGCAAGGATGCGCTGGCCAAGCGCGAAGAAATCACTCGTTTCCTCGGCCTGACGCCAAACTGAATGTGGGAGCTGGCTTGCCTGCGATAGCGGTATGCCAGCCAACACTGCTGGCACAGACACATCGCGATCGCAGGCAAGCCAGCTCCCACAGGGAACCGCGATCGACCTTTAGAAGTGGTACTTGACCAGGAAGCTTGCTGTGTCCTGAGTCGTTTTGAATGCTCCCGAATCCTCGATCCCGTATTTGTTCTTCCAGTAGTCGTATTCAAAACCCACATACAACTGCTTGTCGCCCCAATGCAGCGCCTTGCCCAAGTCGTATTTGACCTGCGGGTTGAAGTGCAGGTTGGCGTGATAAGTGCCGCGGGCGTTCTTGTCGTTATCCACCACCCAGTCCATGAAACCGTCGATCAGCACGTCGGAATTACCCACGGGAATGGTGTACGACCAGACCGGAGTGATCTGCCACACGCCGTCACCCGGGCGATTGCCCTCGGTCTGGCGCTGGTAGAAGTTCAACTGGAAGTAGTCGAAACCGGGGATGTTCAAGTCGAACGCCGGACCCAGCAGGTAGGACTCGTTATCGCCCTCGCCGAACTCATAGGTGAAGGCCAGCAGCACGTCCTTGATCGGGCCGAACGACAGGTCCTTGTCCAGGATCTTGCCGAACGACAAACGCGGGCTGAACTCGCCGTAGTAAGTATTCGGGCCCACATTGCCGTCTTCCTTGCCGTTGTAAAAGATACGGTCGAGGAAGAAGAAGTTGTCGCCGTACTTCCATGCGTCGGCATGTTCGAAGGTGACGGTTTGCTGGATCTGCGGGTTGACGGTAAAGCTCTTGCCCCACAGATAAGTCAGGCTGTTGTTTTGCCATTGCAACAAGTCACCGGCTACGGCCTGGCCACCGGCCAACAGTGATCCAGCCAGCATCAGGCCTTTGAACATAGGTTTCATTCGGTTGCTCCCGAGTTAAAATTTTATGGTTTTTCTTCTACGCAGGCGCTCTGGTGTGGCGCCTTTTGGTTCGCTGCAAAAATCGTCTGTTCGGTCAGCTTTGATGCTTTTAGCAAGAGCTGCGCCAAGGTGTTCAAAAAGCCAAAAAATCCCCGTCGGCTGCAGCGAATGCAGTCGAATACAGGGGGCTTTTGCGCACTTTGGCAGCAAACATCAGGCCGGGATAAGTTGGCCTTGAGGTCAGCTTTTACATTCGCTGTTTTTTTTTGAGTCGATTCGAGCGGGCGCGGAGAATACTGGCTCCCAGGCCTGGGCTCAAGTGCGCTGTAACAGAGCGCGAGGGGCAAGAATGGGGCGCGGCGTGTGGCCGGCCCCATGTCAAGGTTGTGCATGTGGGGGTTCCCTGTTTGTTGTTATTTTTGTACTAACAAAGGAATCAATGCGTATGTGCGACTTCGGGGCGCTCAGCGCCGCCGAGAATGTTGAACAGGATGTTCAGCGACAGCGCGCTGAGGGTGGCCATGGCGATGCCGCTGTGGGTAATCGGGCTCATCCACAACGGCAGTTGTGCGAAGAACTCCGGGCGTACCACGGGGATCAGGCCCATGCCGATGCTCACCGCCACCAGCAACTGGTTACGGCGGTCGGCGATGTCGGCTTCCTGCAGAATCTTGATCCCGGTTGCCGCCACCATCCCGAACATCGCAATCGCCGCGCCGCCGAGTACCGCAGGTGGAATCGATGCCACCAGATAGGCCGCCTTGGGTAACAGGCTGAGCACGATCAAGAACGCGCCGGCCATGAGCGTGACCGAGCGGCAGCGCACGCCGGTCATCTGCACCAGGCCGATATTCTGCGCGAAGGAGGAGTGGGTAAAGGTGTTGAAGAAGCCGGCAAAGAACGACGCGCCGGCATCACACAACAGGCCGCGTCGCAGCATCTTCGGCGTGACCTCCTGGCCGGTGATCTTGCCCAGGGCGAGGAACATGCCGGTGGACTCGACAAAAATGATCACCACCACCAGGCACATCGACAGGATTGGCGCCAACTCGAACTTGGGCATGCCAAAGTGCAACGGCGTTACCACCTGCACCCATGGCGCCTGGGCCAGGCCACTGAGGTCGACCATGCCGATCACGCCACACAGCGCGTAACCCAGGCCCATGCCGATCAGCACCGAGATGTTCACCCAGAAGCCGCGCATGAAGCGGTTGATCAGCAAGATAGTGCCCAGCACCAGGGCGGCAATCGCCAGGTAGACCGGCGAGCCAAACGTGGCGGCGGCGCTACCTCCGCCGGCCCAGTTCACCGCCACGGGAAACAGCGAAAGGCCGATGGCAGTGATCACCGTACCGGTCACCAGCGGTGGGAAAAAGCGCACCACCTTGGACATGAACGGCGCGATCAGCATGCCGAAGAACCCGGCGGCGATGGTCGCGCCAAAGATGCCCTGCAAACCGATACCGGGCATGCCGGCCATGGCGACCATGCTGCCCACGGCGGCAAAACTGGCGCCCATCATCACCGGCATGCGGATCCCCATCGGGCCGATGCCGAACGACTGCACCATGGTGGCAATACCGGCTACGAGTAGGTCGGCGTTGATCAGAAAGGCGATTTCTTCACGGCTCAAGCCGGCGGCTTGGCCAATGATCAGGGGCACGGCGACGGCACCGCCGTACATCAGCAAGACGTGTTGCAGGCCTACCAGAATCAATTGCAAGAGGGGCAGCCGCACCATGGCGGGCGCGGCAGGAGTCTGCGTTTCTAACTGGGACATGCAACACCTCGAATCTTTTTATTTTTGTGTTGTTTGGCATTCAATTGCCGGATGAAACTCAATCTTCAAGCCATCACTGATCTCCCTTGTGGGAGCTGGCTTGCCTGCGATGGCGGTGTGTCAGTCAACGAAAGCGTTGGTGATCTACCGCTATCGCAGGCAAGCCAGCTCCCACATGGGAACGGTGTGAAACAGTCAGTTGGTGCGCGCCCCCTGGTTGATCCAGGTGCCAATCAAATCCCGCTCCTGCTGGGTCATCTGGGTAATGTTGCCCAGCGGCATGATCTGGCTGGCCACGGCCTGCGCTTGAATGCGCGCGGCCTGTTGCTGGATCTGTGCCGGTGTGTCGAACATCACCCCAGCCGGAGCGGTGCTGAACAGCGGGCTGGTGGGCTTGGCCGAGTGGCACACGGTGCAGCGTTGCTCGATCACGTGGTGCACCTGGCCGAAGTCCGTGGTGGCCTGGGCCGGTGCCGGTTCAGCGGCGGGTGCGGCAGGCGCGGCGGGTTTCAAGCCACCGCCCAATGCAGTTTCCGGCAGGGGTTGGTACTCGATGGCAGCCGGTGCCTTGGCAATCGGTTCAGCCGGTTTGGGCCCGGTCACGTAGGCCAGGCTGATCATCGCCAAGGCGCCCACGGGCAAGGTCCACGCATACTTCTGGCTGTCATGCCGGGTGTTGAAGTAATGGCGCACCAACACCGCCGCCACCGCGATCCCGGCCAGGATCAGCCAGTTGTATTGGCTGCCATAGGTGCTCGGGAAGTGGTTGCTGATCATGATGAACAGCACCGGCAAGGTGAAGTAGTTGTTGTGGCGTGAGCGCAACAGGCCCTTGGCCGGCAGCGCCGGGTCGGGTGTGCGGTTCTCGGCGATGGCCGCCACCAGCGCGCGTTGGGCCGGCATGATGATGCGGAACACGTTCCCCACCATGATCGTGCCGATCACCGCACCCACGTGCAGGTAGGCACCCCGGCCGCTGAATACCTTGCTGAAGCCGTAAGCCGCCGCAATCAACAGCACGAACAGGATCAAGCCGAGCAGGGCAGGGCGTTTGCCCAGGGCCGAGTCGCACAGAAAGGAGTAGATGAACCAGCCGGCGAACAGTGAGCCGATGCCCAGCAACACGCCTTCGGTGCCGCTGAGGCTGCTGCCGGGGGCGAGCAGGTACAGCGTGGGGTTGAGGTAGAACACCACGCACAGCAGCGCGACGCCCGACATCCAGGTGAAATAGGCTTCCCATTTGAACCAGTGCAGGTTGTCCGGCATGGTCGGCGGGGCCAGTTTGTATTTTTCCAGGTGGTAGATACCGCCACCGTGGATCGCCCACAAGTCACCGGCCAGGCCGTTCTTGGGGTTGACGCGATTAAGGTTGTTTTCCAGCCAGACGAAGTAGAAAGAAGCGCCGATCCAGGCGACGCCAGTGATCATGTGAACCCAGCGCACGCTCAGGTTCAGCCATTCCAACAGATGTGCTTCCACAGTCTTTACCTCTCGCCTGTCACCCTTGTTGTCGGGTGATCAGACCTTCTCTTATTGGTGGGGGGCGAGGATCAACCGCTCATCCTCTTTGAAAAAATGCTCATCGCAGTTATTGCCTGTGCCACTGCGATCAACCACCAGGAAGTCATCCCGCTTTTCGATCGTCAGCACCGGGTGGTGCCAGACGCCGCGATGGTAATTAATGCCCTGCCTGCCGTTGGTGACGAAGGCGCGGACCAAGCCCGATACAGGTTCATCGCCAAGTGGCGCGACCACGATCAGAAAGGGGTTGCCGAGCAGCGGAATGAAAGCCTGGCTGCCCAGCGGGTGTCTCTCCAGCATGCACACGGTCAGCGGCATGTCCTGCGCGTCGGCGCGGAAGATGCTGATGATGGCGTGGTCTTCCGGCTTCGCGGTTTCGACCGTGGCCAGTTTGTGAAAGCGCATGGTCGACCCGTTGTTGATCATGAAGTGATCGCTGCCATCGGTTTCGATAACGTCTCCGAAAGGGGCGAAGGCTTCTTTGGTCAGGGGTTCGATCATCAGTGTGCGCATGGCTGTCTTCTTATCTTGTCTATAGATCGTTCCCACGCTCTGCGTGGCAACGCTGCCCTGGACGCTCTGCGTCCGCTGTGTGACGCGGAGCGTCACGGGATGCGTCCCCACGCAGAGCGTGGGGACGATCGGGTGTTATTTCGAGACTTTGCCCAGGACACGCAGGCGACTCACACCACCATCCGGGAACACGTTCAAGCGGATGTGGGTAATCGGCCCCAGCGCCTTGATCTGCTCGGCGAAGGTGTGTTCGGCGTGCATTTCCAGCTTCTGCGCCGGCAGCAGTTCGCGCCAGAACAGCGACTGGGTTTCGATCTGGCTGTCGGTGCCGCCTTTCACGAAAGCGCCCTGGATCGAGCAGGTATCCGGGTAGTTGCCCTTGAAGTGCAGGGTGTCGACCACGATTTTCTCGATCTCGCCCGGGTGGCCCAAGGCGACGATCACCCAGTCATTGCCCGGTGTACGACGACGCGCGGTTTCCCAGCCATCGCCCATGTTGATGCCGCGGCCCGGGTTGAGGATGTTGCTCATGCGGCCGAAGTGTTCGTCGGAACAGGCCAGGGCACGACCGCCATTGAGCGCGGCAGCCAGGTCGACCTGTTCGTTGTCGCCCACCGAAGACCAGTCGCGGAACGGCACGCCGTACACACGCAGACGGGCCACGCCGCCATCCGGGTAGATGTTGAAGCGCAGGTGGCTGAACGCCTGGTCGTTGTTGATCTCGTGGTAGTGGTGGCTGTTGCCTTGCAGCTCGACGGCTGACAGCACTTCCACCCACTGGGTGTTGGCATCCGGCTCGCCCGAGGCCAGGAAGCAGGCTTCCAGGGAAGCCGACGGCGGGAAGTTGCCGGTGAAGAATGAAGTGTCGATGTCCACGCCTTTGATCGAACCCGGCACGCCCAGGCGGATCACCGCACTGTCGTAGCCTTCGAAGCGCTTGCGGCGTGACTCCCAGCCGTCCATCCACTTGCCGTTGTCATCGAAAACGCCCTCCTTCCACACGGCCGGGGTCGGCTGGAACAGGCGGTTGGCGTCAGCGAACCAGTCATCGGTCACCGAGATGATCTTGGTGCCCAGGCGGGCGTCGGCCAGGTTGACGAACTTTTCGAAAGGTACGGCGTAAGCTTTCATTCTTCTTGTCTGCCTTAGATAGAGTGGCTGGGGATGGACTGCTAGAGGGTCAGTAAACGGAACAACGCGATCTTGTTGATCTCGTCCAGCGCGCACTTGAACTCGGTGTCTGCCGAATTGTGGATGCGCGTTTCGAACGCGGCGAGGATCTGATGCCGGTTGCTGCCTTTTACCGCCATGATGAAGGGAAACTTGAACTTGGCTTTGTAGGCCTCATTCAGCTCGGTGAAGCGAGAAAACTCTTCGGCCGTGCATTGGTGAATACCCGCGCCCGCTTGTTCATCGGTGCTGGCTTGGGTCAGTTGGCCCTGGACGGCAGCTTTTCCGGCCAGGTCCGGGTGAGCATTGATCAGCGCCAGTTGCGAGGCGTGATCAGCACTCAACAGGATATCGCTCATGCGCTGGTGCAGGGTTTCGATCTGGTCGATCGACGCGTCCTGGCCCAGGTCGAAGGCCTTTTCGGCCACCCATGGCGAGTGTTCGTAGATATCGGCAAAGGCCTGGACGAAGGCGTCGCGGCTCAAGGTCGAAGGTTTCAGGGTCTGGAACGCAGTCATTTCGCCGCTCCCGGGAAAGGGTGGGTTTGGTGCCAGTGACGGGCGATGTCCACGCGGCGGGTGAACCACACCTGGTCATGGCCTTTGACGTATTCAATGAAGCGCTTGAGCGAGGCCAGGCGTGCCGGGCGGCCGATCAGGCGGCAATGCAGGCCGATGGACAGCATCTTTGGCGCTTCGGCACCTTCGGCATACAGCACGTCGAAGGCGTCCTTGAGGTATTCGAAAAAGTCGTCGCCCTTGTTGAAGCCCTGCACCTGGGTGAAGCGCATGTCGTTGGTGTCCAGGGTATAGGGGATCACCAGGTGCGGCTTGCCGTTGGGGGTGTTGGGTTCCCAGTAGGGCAGGTCGTCGTCGTAGGTGTCGCAGTCGTACAGAAAGCCACCTTCCTCCATCACCAGGCGACGGGTGTTGGGGCCGCTGCGGCCGGTGTACCAGCCCAGTGGGCGTTCACCGGTGAGTTCGGTGAGGATGCGGATGGCTTCGAGCATGTGCTCGCGCTCCTGAGCCTCGTCCATGTACTGGTAGTCGATCCAGCGGTAGCCGTGGCTGCAAATCTCGTGGCCGGCGGCGACCATGGCGCGGATCACGTCCGGATGCCGCTGGGCGGCCATGGCCACGGCGAAGATGGTCAGCGGGATGTCGAACTCTTTGAACAACTTGAGGATGCGCCACACACCGGCACGGCTGCCGTACTCATACAGCGACTCCATGCTCATGTTGCGCTCGCCTTGCAGCGGTTGGGCCGAGACCATTTCCGAAAGGAAGGCTTCGGACTCTTTGTCGCCATGCAGGATATTGCGCTCGCCGCCTTCTTCGTAGTTGAGTACGAACGACAGCGCAATGCGTGCCTTGCCCGGCCAGTGGGGGTGAGGAGGGTTACTGCCGTAACCGATCAGGTCGCGTGGGTAGTCAGCGCTCACTGCAGTCTTCCTTCTTGTTCGTGGTAGCAGGTGTGTGTGGCGTCCGGGCAGTGGAATGACTGAGTGGCGTCACAGCGATGAGTGATTGTATACAACTTATCGCGAACTTTGTAAGCCTGCATTTCTGCATTTTTTCTGAACGGGCTCTCTACGGGTCTCTGCAAGAAACTTGCCTGAATGGTCAGATTAAAATGAAAAAGCCCACTGTAGGAGCGAGCTTGCTCGCGAAAAACCCGAGCGCGCCACTTTTCATCCTGAAAGCCCGCGTCATCGTTGACGTTTTTCGCGAGCAAGCTCGCTCCTACAGGGGATTGGAAGGCTGTGGAATTTATTGTGTACAATTTTCATAAAAAGTGTCTTAATCGGTCATCGCCGGCTTTTTCAACGCTCTGAAAAGGTGCGGGTTTCTCAATCACTGACTTCCGGAGGCGCATAGAAGCCATGGGACGTTTGACCACACACGTTTTGGACGCTGCACACGGCTGCCCTGGCAGCGCAATCAAGGTTGAGCTCTACCGTGTCGAAGGCACGCAGCTTGAGCTCGTCGCTACCGCCACTACCAACGGAGACGGTCGTTGCGACGCGCCGCTGCTGCAAGGCGACGACTACCGCAGCGGCGTGTACCAACTGCAGTTCAGCGCCGGTGATTACTACCGTGCCCGCGGTGTGCAATTGCCTGAACCTGCCTTCCTTGACGTGGTGGTGTTGCGCTTTGGTATCAGTGCCGAGCAAGACCACTACCACGTGCCTCTGCTGATTTCGCCTTACAGCTACTCCACTTATCGCGGTAGCTGAGTCGTCACCTCGCTTCACACCCCCAAATGCTCTTCGTTGGTTTCGCCCGCGCACACTGCGGGCTTTTTTTCGCTCAACTATCTAGCCCCTCTTGCTCATTGATGGGCCCTAGGCTGGTTTTTCCTCAGTGCATAGAGAAGAAAACACCATGACCTTGCCCCCTGATCAGCTCGGCGTTACAGCGCCCTCCAGTGACCCTGACGACACCCTTGAGGAGGACGCGCCGCCCTTTTTCGTCGATGCCGATTTACAGGCCCTACGCACTCCGTTGCGAGAACGGATCAACGCCTATCCCCATCCCAGCCGCCTGATCAATCAGATCGGGCTGGCCGACGCGAGATGCCGCGAGTCGACACGGGCGCTCACACGCCTGATAGGGCGCTCACCCAGGATCTTGAAGGTGATCCGCGCCCAGTTGCAGAAGGCGTTCGAGATTGACCCGGACAGTCTGCTCTTCACCGACCCCATGCCTCCGCGTTTACCGCAGAAAGTCGACACCTTGACTGATCGTGCGTTGTTGCTGCTGGTCCGCCCTTCGGTGCCTTTCAATATCAATCAATACACCCTCCTCAGCGTCAAGGGCGCGCCTGACCGTCGGTTGCCCTATACACCGCTGGAAGCGCTGCGGCGGGTTATCGCGTTGGGGCTGTTTGAGCGGTTGGGTCGCGCAGCCAATCAATATTGGGACGCGCTGGAGTACGGCTCCTGGCTCACACGCCGGGAGCGTTGGATCGAGCTGCACCAGGCGCTTTTTGCTGACCGGGCCTTTATTGCCAGGCAACTGAACGAGCTATCACGGGCTGGATTGGCCATGGTTCAGGCCGTGATCGATGCACCAACCGCTGAAGCACGCCTGCGTGCGGGCGGACAGTGGGCCGATGTGCGAGTAGGCCCGTTGATGTGGCCGGGTAACCCTGCGGTGGCTATTGCGGGCGCGTTGCATTTCTATCGTGAGGGCGATCCCGATGATGTGCCTCATGTTGTCTATTTACCGGGTGTGGCTCGCAATTTTTACGAGTACCCGTCTTTCGTCGCCCTGGCGTGCGGCGTGCAGGCGCTGGGCAGGTCTCGTCTACACGAGCTCTGGCAATGTTTGCCATTAAGTCGTCGCTCTGTGTTGCATCCACCTGCAACGTTCTCCTCGGTATCCACTGTCTCTCGAGGCGTGGAGCTTATGGAGGATGCGCTGGCGTCGAGCGCGCAGGCGTTGTTGGAAGGGCAATGGGCCAATGAATTGGCGTGTACGGTAAAAAGCAACCACGCCCATGTGTTTGCCGCCGGAACGTCACAGCCTCTGGAGTCAGCAGTTGTTCTCGCACGAGTGGAGCGTAACCGGCAGCAGTTGATCGGCGGGGCCCGACTTGGCCCGCTTCGAGAGCAGTTGCTCAAATGGGACCAGCAACGACGACACGCCGAAATAATCTTTGGCAGCACTGCGCCAGGCTTGGCCGAATACACCGTAGAACACCGGATCAAACGCTACGAAAAAGGGCTGGTTGCGTTGCTCGATCCCGATGATTTGAGTAACGATACGCCCGCATACCAGGCATTTGTATCGCTGGTATCCCAGCTCAACGCCCATGCCCAAACGATGGACAGGTGGGTGCAGGATGCCCAGCAACGGCTGTTCGAGGTGGCATTTTGGGCTGAGCGCCCTGGTGGAAAGGGTACGCTCAGGCGCGGCACGTTGTTTCTTGACGCCCAGACTGAGGCGCTACGCTGTGAGGTGCAATTGCAGCATCGACTCAAGTTGATAAGCACCGCGCATCGGGACCTGATCATCGAAGTGCTCGATCAGCCTTTGCCGTCAAAACGTCCAGACAGTCAAACCCGAGTGCTGTCAATTGCGATTGGCAATGACCCGGATGCCTTCTATCCGCTCCATAACATGTGGGTGGTGACTACGGCGGCGGCGGTACGGGTGCCGCGACGCCAGCATGCGGTAGTCCTGTGCGGTTTCGGAGCGGAAGGTGGGGTGCAGGGGTTTTCCGGACTGGACGCCCTGACCCGAAGTATCAAAGCGAGCCTTGAGAGTTGGGACCGCAGCGCGCTGTGGGACTATGTCGAGCACGACAAGCGTAACGACTTGCGCTCACACGCGGCGCGTGGAACGCTGGCTGTGCGCTACGTACCGATTAATGGCAAGCCCGCACTGGCTGCGATCAAGACATTGCTTGGGTGCTATCAGCGCCTGCACAACAGCACAGAAGACATCCCACGCATATTCAACGGCGTGAAAGATGCGCAGATAAGCCGCGCGCTGCTGCTGGCAGAACTGCAAGAGCAGCTCAAGGCACCTGTCAGTGACGCCCAGAGCCGCGCCCAGGCCAATGTCGAGTTGTTGCGCAAAACCGCACTGCAAGCGAAGAAACTGCCAGCTTGGCTGGAGCACGCATCCCGTTACCAGCGTAAGAAGTTCAGGCGATCGCAGCGCTTTTACCTGAGCAGTACTTTTGCATTCAAGACAAGGCTTGAAGACCAGTTGCCCGGTCTGGAAACCTTCGCTCGCCGTGCCCTGATCGATCGCTTGCGGTTGGACGGCATACCTGCGCAGTTTGATATCGACCAGCCCTTCATTGATATGCCCGATGATGTTCAAGGCAGTTATTGTGGATGGACAAGCGGTTGTGCCATTGGCGACCGCGCCATAAAACTTACCCCGACCCTGAAGCGCACCACCTACAGCCTGCTACAACTGGCGCAGCATAACCTGGACCCACTGGCGCCCTGGACGCAGTGGCGACTCAATCGCGCCCGCTATTTGCAACCTGAATGGAAAAATCAACTGAATGCCGCTTACTTGATCCGTACGATTTCCTCGCTGGATGTCGGCGGTCAGTACGACGCGTTGATCAACCAGGTTTTTTACCCGCCTGGCGATACCCTCCACACGCTCAGCAAAGGGCGCATTCCCGAGTTACTGAACCGGACGTTGCTTGCCGGCACTGAGCAACATCTGTTGTTGGCCACGCAACAAGGCTTGACGGCAACCGCGCAAAGTATCTTCACCACGGCGATGGCGGCACGAACGCCGCAAGACTTGTTGAAAAACCAACATGAGCTGCAACTGCATGTGCTTCATTTAGTGGGCCACACGATGCAGCATGACCGCTATATCGCGGGCCTGGTGATCGTGCGAGACCTGCGGTCGGGGCATTGCGTGATCTATTGGCCGAATGCTTCGCCCGCGTTGGTTCTCACCGAGTACTGCAGTTTGCAACAAGCCCAGGATGCATTGAACCGCCTTGGCGCACGGCCTGAAAACACCCAGATGCTGGCGAGGCAGATCGCACCCGGCTGGGCATTTCAGGCAATTACCCATCACCCGGTCAGGGTCGATAGGCTCGGTGCTGCCGTCAGTTACCTGGACGCTATACCTGCGTTTGCCATGGTCAAAGGGATATGGCAAGCGGTTGAGTTTGTTCGCTCCTTCGGTATCAAGCACTTGGAGCCGACGGTGCTGCCGGATGAGGTTGAGCAGGTAATCCTTGAGCAGATTGCCAGTGAACCTGAGGCTTGGCTGGCAATTGTCCCCACGTCCCACAGTGATGCCCAGGCATTGCTTTACGACGCCCCGGTGCTGGAGTTGAAACGTCAGACCCAGGCAGCCAGCCATTCCGGCAAAGCGCTGGATGAGTATCGCACTCGTCGCCTGGGCGAGCAGGGCGAGACACGCAGGCGCCGGTTGATCGCTTTTTTCTCTCCGTTATTCGGGATGTTCAATGATGCCTACGAGTTGCTGCTTGTGGCGCGGCGCTTTCATCGCTATGGGGACCCTCATGATGCCGTTGACGTGGGTTTTATGAGTGCGTTTATGGCGGCTGACCTGCTGACAAACTTTATACCGGGGCCCAAGGGGCGCGGCAGTGCTGTGGCCAAGGTGACGCGTCCTGCGCCGAGGGCTTTACTGGCACGCATACACCGCATGCGCATGGCCGTGCGCGGTAGCCTTGCGCGCGTGAAGGTGCCCGTTGTAACTCAGCTCAAGGTGTTCGACCGGTTCAAAATCAAGGCGATTGCTGACGACGCCGTGGCGCTGAAAGGCCCGGGCAAAAAGGGGATCCATGTCAAAAAGGGTGAGCTGTTTCTGGCAGACGATACGCACCATTACCCGATTTACCAGCGCGAAAACGAACAGGTATTTCGACTCAAAAATACCCGGCAGCCGGGCCAAGACGAGTTGATCTTGCACATCGATCAGCCCGGTGAACGCTTGTTGGGCTCGGGCGACCCTCAACCGGGGCCCAGCTCGGGGGTGCTCAACCCCTGGCGCGTAGAAGTAGAGGCGCTACGGGATTGGTTCCCACCGACTGTGCGTTCTGCTACACAAAGCACCATTGTCCAGTCCTCAACGGCCGCCACCCACTGGTTCGATTGGCGTATTCGAGCCCAGGCCATTGAGCTGTCGGACTCAACGATACCTGGCGTTTTACGTGTGCAATCGACTCCTCAAGGAGCCTTCTACAATGCCATCTATATCGGCGCGAGGTATGACACACCGAGCGCTGGATCGGGAATCGGATATTACAGGCTACTGGAAACGGGGGATCAGGCGCCATTGACCGACATTGCGTTTATTACCAGGGATACGCAGCAGGTTTCATTGGCTCGCACTGATATTGAGCGCTGGACAAGTACGGCAATCAACGATCAGCCCATTCCGGTATCACGCACTTCGGCGGGCGAGTGGCAGTTGCATGCGCCGCTGTTCGACAGGCCACTGGAGCGCTATGTGGGCAGTGCTTTTCCCGCCTTGACAAATACAAGCCAAGCGCTGGCAGTCGCCAGGCTGATTGAGTTGTCGGGGCCGCCACAACTGGCAACGGCCAGTCATTTACTGAATATTCGCGCAACGCTCGACAAGTGGTTGCTTGCGGTAAATGGGCGTGTTGGCCAGACGGATGATTTGCTGCAGATGTTGCGGCCCAATGAGCGGCGCAAAGAGATGGTGTACGTCGGTTACGATGGCAAGGCGCCAGGCTTCACGCGTGTTGACTTCACGCCGCCTCACCCGTTGGATCCGCGCCTTCAATTTGGCGTCACACCGGTCAGGACGCAGCGGCTCGAGGCAGAGCGCTCTGCCGTCAGAGCCGTGCTGGAGCAGCAGGGCTTCGCCGTCCAGGATTTGTCTTTGCGGCGGCAGGGGACACCCACTGGAGAATTCAGCCACGAATCAGTTGTGACGCATCGTCATTCGAACAAAATTTACTATGTCGCCTATCAATGGCTTGAGACGGGGCGAATGACATTGAGAACCAAGCTGACGGACAAGTGGATTCGGTTCGCAATTAAATTACACCCCGACTCTCTTCTATTGAAAGCGGTCGACAGCGCGCTGCAAGAACAGCGCTTGGTGCGGATCGTGGCGGGTATCCAATGGGCGACGAAGGGCAATCTGAACCCCAGCGTCTACTTCGTCAAATTGGCCCCCTAGCGTTGACGAGTGCCGCTGCTGCGGCGCCACCAAACAGTGCGGCACTGATCCGATTGAACCAGCTCTGGCCCGAGCCGCTGCGTAAATAGCGCGCAGCGCCATGGGCGCCCAAGCCGTAAGCCAACTTGCACAGCAGATCAAGCAGCGTCCAGGTGACGATCATGACCAGCAACTGCGGCAGGAACGGTTGCTGGCTGCTGAGAAATTGTGGCAGGAAGGCAGCGAAAAACAGGATGTCCTTGGGGTTGCTGGCGCCCAGTACAAAAGCCCGGCCAAACAATGCACGAAAGCGTGGTACTGGCGCAGCGTGCGGAACTTCAGCGCCTGCATTGGGCAGACGCGATTGCTGCCAGCTCTGCCACGCCAGGTAGAACAGGTAGAGTGCGCCGACAATTTTGAGCGCGCTGAACAGTTGTTCGGACGCCAGTAACAGCGCGCCCAGGCCCAGGGCCGAGGCGCTCAACAGGCAGATCGAGGCAAACACACCACCGAGAAACGCCGGGTACGAGCGGCGCAGGCCATAGTTAAGGCTGTTGCTGATCATCAGCAATGAGAGCGGGCCGGGGATCAGGATCACCACCAGCGCAGCGCCGCTGAACAGCAGCCAGGTTTCCAAGGTCATTTACATTCCTCCCTTTCATGCAAAAGCCTCACCCGAAGGTGAGGCGGTTTTTCAGCCCTTCCCGAACTACAGAAAGATGAACTTGGCGATAAAGATCGCGCACAGCACCCAAAGGCTGATGGAAATCTCGCGGTACTTGCCGGTGCCGGCTTTCAACGCCACGTAAGTGATAAAACCCAGGGCGATTCCGTCGGCGACCGAAAACGTCAACGGCATCATGATCGCGGTGACGATCGCCGGAATGCTGTCGGTGGCTTCATCCCAGTTGATATGGGCCATGCTCGCCATCATCAGCATCGCAACGTAAATCAACGCGCCCGCGGTGGCGTAGGCGGGAATCATGCCGGCCAGCGGCGCAAAAAACATCGCCGCCACGAACAATATGCCCACGGTCACCGCGGTCAAACCCGTACGGCCGCCAGCAGCCACACCGGAGGCACTTTCTACATAGCTGGTCACCGGCGGTACACCGACCATGGCGCCGAACACGCTGGACGCACTGTCAGCCTTCAAGGCGCGAGACAGGTTGTCGATCTTGCCATCGGCATTCACAAGTCCTGCGCGTTGCGCAACGCCCATCAGTGTACCGGCAGTGTCGAACATGTGTACAAAAAGAAAGGCAAATACCACGCTGATCATGCTCACATTGAACACACCCATCACGTCCATGGCCATCCAGGTCGGTGCCAGGCTCGGTGGAGTGGCGAGAATGCCGTTGTAGTGCACCAGGCCCAGGCCCCAGCCGGCCAGGGTCACGGCGATGATGCTGATGAGAATTGCGCCGAATACGCGGTGATAACTGAGGATAGCAATCAGCAGGAAGCACACCGCCGCCAGCAACGGCGCGGGCTCATGCAGGGAGCCGAGCTTGATCAGCGTAGCCGGGCTGTCGACAATGATGCCGGCGGTTTTCAGGCCGATCACCCCCAGGAACAAACCCACGCCGGCGCCCATGGCATGGCGCAGGCTGACCGGAATACTGTTGAGCAACCATTCGCGGATACGCGACAGCGTCAGGATCATGAACAGCACACCCGAGACAAATACCGCACCGAGGGCGGTTTCCCAGGTGTAACCCATGGTGCCGACCACGGTGTAGGTGAAAAACGCGTTCAAGCCCATGCCCGGCGCCAGGCCCACTGGCCAGTTGGCGTACAGGCCCATCAGCAGGCAACCCAGCGCCGCGGCGATGCAGGTGGCGACGAAAGCCGCGCCGTGGTCGATACCGGCATCGGCCATGATGTTGGGGTTGACGAAGATGATGTAGGCCATGGTGATAAAGGTGGTGAGGCCGGCGATCAGCTCGGTCTTCACTGTGGTGCCATGCAAGCGCAGTTTGAACAGGCGTTCCAGCCAACCGCCTCGGGGCGCGGCCAGGTCCAACGTAGGGGCTTCGGTTTTGCGGCTATCCACAGCGAGTACTCCTCAATCGTTTTATTGTTATTTCCAGCGCCGGTCACATGAGTGGGCAACAGCGCTTTGAGGTACCGGCGGGTTTGTTGACCAAAAGGTCAGGAACTCGCACGAAGCGAATTATGCTTTTGTATACAAATAAAGCAAATAATGTTTTCGATTGTCTCGGCGAAAAGGGATGAAAGGCGCAGGCCAAGGGATTTATTCTGCGCAACGCCTTGAAACAAGCCTTCGATACCCGCACCTTGTGGGCGCAAGCATTCGGTCAGCGCGGCGAAAAGGGGAGCCCCATGTACAAGGTTTATGGCGATTACAAGTCGGGCAATTGCTACAAGGTCAAATTGATGCTCAATCTGTTGGGCATCCCGTATGAATGGATCGATATCGATATCCTCAAGGGCGATACCCAGACCCCTGAGTTCCTGGCCAAGAACCCTAATGGCAAGATCCCGGTATTGGAGCTTGAAGACGGCACCTGCCTGTGGGAGTCCAACGCGATTCTCAACTTCCTCGCCGATGGCAGCGAATTCCTGCCGACCGAACCGCGCCTGCGTACCCAGGTATTGCAGTGGCAGTTTTTCGAGCAGTACAGCCATGAGCCTTACATTGCGGTGGCGCGGTTTATTCAGTTCTACCTGAACATGCCCGAGGATCGGCTGGAAGAATACAAGACCACCCACAAAGGCGGTTACAAGGCCTTGAGAGTGATGGAGCGTCAGCTTCAAGCCACGCCTCATTTAGTGGGCGAGCAGTTTTCCATTGCCGATATTGCGTTGTATGCCTACACCCATGTGGCCCATGAAGGCGGCTTTGACCTGGCGCCGTATCCGGCGGTGCAGGCGTGGTTGCAGCGCGTGGCCAGTCATCCCAAGTACGTGGCGATGCTCGACTGACTCCCTCGGTCCAATGTGGGAGTTGGCTTGCCTGCGATAGCGTCACCCTGGCGCCCCGGCTAAACCGAGGTGTCTGCATCGCAGGCAAGCCAGCTCCCACATTTAGCGCGGCGGCGTGTCAGGCAGTGCTTTGTTGAGCAGTTCAAAGCAGCGCTGCGCCGCCGGGCTCAAGCCCATCCCGCTACGGCTGATCAACCCGATCTCTCGATTCACCCCGGGATGATCGATGCTGATCCGCTTCAAACCTTCCAGGCTATCCGCCGCTGACTCCGGCAACACACTGATGCCCAGGCCCTGGCGCACCAAGGCCAATACGGTCGACATGTAGTTGGCCTCCATGCCGGCGTTCAGCGTCAGGCGTGTCTCATCGAACAGCGTGTCCACTTGCTCGCGCACACTGCTGTCGCGGCCGGTCAGGATGATCGGCTGGTCCGCCAATTGTTCCAGAGTCAGTTGGCGATGGCGGGCGAGCGCATGGCCCGATGGCACAAATGCGCACAGCCGATCATTGAGCACCGGCACGAAGTCCAGCCCGTGGCTCAGGCGGGCGCGCACGCCGATGCCGAAATCCACTTCGCCGTTGCGAACCTTTGCATGAATGCGCTGGGCCACCAGGTCATGCAGGCGCACTTCGATGCCGGCGAAGCGTTGGCGAAACAGGCGCAAGGCCGGGGGCAGAGCGCCTGCGCAGACTGAGGGCAGGGCGGCAATGGTCACCACGCCGCGGCGCAAGGCGGCGAGGTCGCGGGAGCCGGTGACGATGTTGTCCAGGTCCAGCAGCAGTTTTTCCATGGGCCCGCGCGCCTCCTGGCCCGCAGCGGTAATGCTCACGTGGCGCGGGCTGCGGTCGAGCAGGGCGACGCCGAGCCAGTCTTCCAGTTGTTGCACCTGCACGGTGAGGGCCGACGGCGAAAGGTGTAACTCGCTGGCCGCTTTGGTGAAACTGCCAGTGCGGGCCACCGCGAGGAAGGCCTGGATGTGCTGGATCGAGTTCTTCATTTTGTTTTTCCGAACGTTATAGGCCGAATATTCCAATTTACAAAGACTAACCCGCTTCCAATACTCCAGGGAAAACAATAACTGGCCAACAAGGCCGCTCTGGAGTAACCCATGCTCGCAACCCTGGGTGTCATCACCATCCTGTGCCTGCTCGCTGCCGTCATGAGCAAACGTCTCTCGCCGCTGGTGGCCTTGATCGCCTTGCCGATCATTGCCGCGCTGATCGGTGGATTCGGCCTGCAAACCAGCGCCTTCATCATTACCGGTATCAAGAACGTCGCCCCTGTGGTGGGCATGTTTGTGTTCGCGATCCTGTTTTTCGGGATCATGACTGACGCGGGCATGCTCGATCCCATCATTGATCGCATCCTGCGCACGGTCGGGACGCGTCCTACACGAATTGTGGTGGGTACTGCGACCCTGGCGTTGCTGGTACACCTGGACGGCTCTGGCGCGGTGACCTTTTTAGTGACGGTGCCGGCGATGCTGCCGTTGTATACGCGGCTGGGCATTGATAAACGCATCCTCGCCTGCGTGTGTGCGATGGCCGCAGGCGTCAACTTCCTGCCCTGGACCGGCCCGGTGCTGCGTTCGTCGGCGGCGCTGCATGTGCCGGTGGCCGACCTGTTCCAGCCGCTGATCCCGGTGCAGATCGTCGGGCTGATCTTTGTCTTCGCCTGCGCCTGGTGGCTGGGTCATCGCGAAGAAAAACGCCTGGGCCTGGGCGCCGGTTCCAGCGTGGAGGCGGTGCCGCAACGAGTGCTCAGCGACAACGACATCAAGCTGCGTCGTCCACGGTTGTTCTGGGTCAACCTGGTGCTGACCGTGCTGGTGATGGTGTTGATGATCGCCGGCTGGGTCGACCCGGTGGTGATGTTCATGCTCGGCACCGTGGTTGCGTTGTGCATCAACTATCCCAACGTGGACGCCCAGCGTGCGCGCATTGACGCCCATGCGAAAACCGCCCTGACCATGGCCAGTATCCTGCTCGCCGCCGGGGTATTTACCGGCATCATGCAAGGCACCGGCATGCTCAAGGCCATCGCCGAAGTGGCGGTGGCGCAGATTCCGGCGGGCCACGGCAAGTTGATCCCGGCCGTCGTGGGCTTTTTGTCCATGCCCCTGAGCATGTTGTTTGACCCCGATTCTTACTATTTCGGCGTGATGCCGGTGATCGCCGAAGTCGGCAAAGCCCTGGGCGTCGACCCGCTTCAGGTGGCCCAGGCTTCGCTGCTGGGCGTGCACACCACCGGCTTCCCGGTCAGCCCGCTGACCCCTGCGACCTTCCTGCTGGTGGGCCTGTGCAAGATCGAACTGGCCGATCACCAGCGCTTCACCATTCCTTTCCTGTTTGCCGCCTCGGTGTTGATGACCCTGACGGCGTTGCTCCTGGGAGTGATTTGAGATGAACACCTTGCGCATCGGCTCCGGCGCCGGCTACTCCGGCGACCGTATAGAACCTGCGGTGGAACTGGCCGAACACGGCGACCTGGATTACCTGGTCTTCGAATGCCTGGCCGAACGCACCATCGCCCTGGCGCAACAGGCGCGCATCAGCGACCCGCAGGGCGGTTATGACCCGCTGCTCGCTGAGCGCATGCGCCGTGTCTTGCCCTTTGTAGGGCAGGGGGCGGGGCGTCGTCGCCTGCGCGTGATCACTAACATGGGGGCGGCAAACCCGTTGGCGGCGGCCGGGGAAGTGCGGCGCATTGCCGGCGAGCTGGGCCTGGGCCTCAAGGTCGTGGCGGTGGTCGGGGATGACGTGCTGCATACCTTGTCTGCCGAACAGTTGCTGGATAACGGCCAGACCGTAGGCGCATTGGGTGAGCGGTTGATTTCCGCGAATGCCTACTTGGGTGTGGAGGGCATTCTTAACGCGTTGCACGCCGACGCCGATGTGGTGATCACCGGACGCGTGGCCGACCCTTCGCTGTTCCTGGCGCCGCAGATGTTCGGGTTCGGCTGGGCCTTCGATGATTGGCCGCGACTGGGCCGGGGCACGTTGGTGGGGCATTTGCTCGAGTGCGCGGGGCAGGTCAGTGGCGGTTATTTCGTCGATCCAGGCTTCAAGGATGTGGAGGATCTGGCGCGCCTGGGCTTTCCCCTGGCCGAGGTCGACGCCGACGGCAATGCAGTGATCACCAAGGTGGCAGGCTCCGGTGGGCGGGTCAGCCGCGCGACCTGCGCCGAACAACTGATTTATGAAGTTCACGACCCGGCAGCCTACTTGACCCCGGATGTGACGGCCGACTTTTCCCAGGTCGGGTTTGTCGAGGAGGGCGTGGACCGGGTGCGTGCCCAGGGAGCCAGCGGGCGTGCCCGGCCTGAACAGCTGAAGGTCAGCGTCGGTTATCTGGACGGTTGGATTGGTGAAGGGCAGATGTCTTACGGCGGTCCCGGTGCTGTCGCACGGGCTGAGTTGGCGCGGGAAGTGGTGCTCAAACGTCTGGCGTTGATCGGCGTCAACATGCAGGACCTGCGCGCCGAGTTGATCGGCATGGACTCATTGCACGGCCTGCGCAGCAGCGTCGAGCCTTGGGAAGTGCGCCTGCGGGTCGCTGCCCGGTGTGACGAGCGCAGCGACGCCGTGCGGATCGGCAATGAAGTGGAGACCCTCTACACCAACGGCCCGGCCGGCGGCGGTGGGGCGAGCAAGAGCGTGCGTCAGGTGGTGGCGGTGGCGTCGTTGCTGTTGCCCCGTGAATCGGTCAAACCGAGGATTGAAGAATGAAACTGCACAGGCTGGCCCATTCCCGCACCGGGGATAAGGGCGACACGTCGAACATCTCGATCATTGCCTATCGCGCCGAGGATTATCCGTTGCTGTGTGAACAGCTGACGGCTGAGCGCGTGGCCGAGTTCTTTGCCGATTTACGCGATCCCGATGCGGCACCGGTTCAGCGTCATGAGTTGCCGAACGTGCAGGCGCTGAACTTCGTCCTGCCGGGAATCCTGCGCGGCGGCGTAACCCGGTCGCTGGCCCTGGACGCCCACGGCAAGTGCCTGGGTTCGGCACTGTTGAATCTCGACCTGACAATACCGAATTAAGAACACAGCAGAGCAAATGTGGGAGCCGCCGTGCCCGCATCGCAGGCAAGCCCCACATTGACCGCAGTGGGCTTCAGAGCGCAGCGAAGCGCTTGTCCAGGTAGTCAATGATGACCTTGGAGTCATACATCCAGGTGGTCTGGCCGTTCTCTTCGATGCGCAGGCACGGCACTTTGATCTTGCCGCCTTGCTCCAGCAGGGTCTGGCGGTCCTGCTCGTTGTTCTTCGCGTCCTTGAGCGCCACCGGCACATTCAGGCGGTGCAGGGTGCGACGGGTCTTCACGCAGAACGGGCAGGCGTGGAACTGATACAGGGTCAGGTCCTTGGCTGCAGCATTGACCTTGGCCTGTTGCTCCGCCGGGCGTTGTTTTTTACGTGGGCGGGTAAGAAAGTCGCCCGCGATGATGACGTGGCCGAGGCCCACTCGAAGTGCTTTGACGAACATGGCTGAAACCTCTTGCCCATGACTGAGGGGGCGCAGCTTACCTGATTTCTGCAGGCGAAAAAAAACCGGCGATGAACGCCGGTTTTTTCCTGCCTGGCCGGTTACTTGATCAGGCTGAGAAATTCGCTGCGGGTGGCCGCGTTCTCGCGGAACTCACCCAGCATCACCGAGGTGATCATCGACGAATTCTGTTTCTCGACACCGCGCATCATCATGCACATGTGCTTGGCCTCGATCACCACGGCCACGCCCAGGGCGCCTGTGACTTCCAACACGGCGTCGGCGATCTGGCGGCTGAGGTTTTCCTGGATCTGCAGGCGGCGCGCATACATGTCGACAATACGCGCGACCTTCGACAGGCCCAGCACTTTGCCGCTCGGGATATAGGCCACGTGGGCCTTGCCGATAAACGGCAGCAGGTGATGCTCGCACAACGAGTACAGCTCGATGTCCTTGACCAGCACCATTTCGCTGTTGTCAGAGCTGAACAAGGCACCGTTGGTGACTTCTTCGAGTGTCTGTTCATAACCGCGGCAGAGGTACTGCATTGCCTTGGCGGCACGCTTTGGCGTGTCGAGCAGGCCCTCGCGGGACACGTCCTCGCCGAGTTGGCCGAGGATCGCGGTGTAATTCTGTTCCAGGGACATGAAACTACCTGTGGGATTTTCGCAAAGCGCAAGGTTACGGTGGCGGACACATCGCTGCAAGCCTGACGATGGCACTTGTTACTCGTCGCGCCCTTCCATCATGGTGCGCTTGAGCATCACATACACCGCGCCGGCGCCGCCGTGACGAGCCTGGCAGGAGGTAAAGCCGAGCACCTGGGCATGCTGGCGCAGCCAGGTATTGACGTGGCTTTTGATCATCGGCCGCTTGCCGTCCAACCGCACCGCCTTGCCGTGGGTGACGCGCACGCAGCGGATTTCGAATTTGGTCGCTTCGGCCAGGAAGGCCCAGAGGGTTTCCCGGGCTTTTTCCACGGTCATGCCGTGCAGGTCGAGGCTGCCTTCGAACGGGATCTGGCCAGCCTTGAGCTTGCGCATCTGGCTTTCCTGCACGCCGTCGCGGGCCCACATCAGTTCATCTTCGGGGCCGACGTCGATCACGAACTGGTCAGACAGGCCATCCACGGTGGTGGCATCGGTGCGCACGGTCGCGGCCTGGCGCAGCTTGGCGATCTGCGCCCGGTCAGTCTTGGGTTTGCCGGTGTCGGCGCGGTCGTGCTTGATCGGCTTGACGCCGCGCAGCTCGTTTTTGAACAGGGAAAAATCGTCGTCTTGCATGTCAGCCTCCGCGAAGGGCGGGCAGTTTACCTAAATCGCGGCGGCCAGGGCGCAGGAAACGCTATCCAAGCGCCATCAGTCGTGCTTTTTCATCAGGTGAGAGGCGATATTCAACGACAGCGGCTGGCGCATTTTCCGACGGCTGCGACGCCATAGCCACACGCCCAACCACAGCACCAGCAAGCCGATCCCCAGCAGAAGGGCCGAGCCGCCCGGGCTGGCATTCAGTTCGCCCAGGGCGGGCGAATGCCCAAACAGGCCGGCGCCACCAGCGCCCGCCAACAACAAGCCTACTATCGCCAGCAACGCGGCCATGCACGCTACCAGGCGCAGACGCCAATTGCTCGGGCCCTTGGGGCGCAAGCGACGAGCATCAAAACCATCGGATATCTTCATTCCGACCTTTCCTCCAGGGTATCGGCCCTTCGACCGGAAGATACACAGGTTGTTCCGGGGGGAGAGGTAAATGCGCCAAATGAAAGGGCTTTGCGGATGAGCGGAGCAATAAACACGCCGCTCACCGCCAGCAGGATCAGATCAAGTCTTTGGCCAGCGCCAGGGTGGCGAAGTTGTCTGCCATGATGGCCATTTCGGTTTGCTGCACATGCTCGGCGCTCAGGATACCGCCCTTGTAGGGCAGGTCGCGGGTGGCGCAGGCGTCTTCCACCAGGGTGCAGCGAAAGCCCAGGTTCTTGGCCGCGCGCACGGTGGTGCTGACGCTGGAGTGGCTCATGAAACCGCAGACGATCAGGTCCAGGGAGCCGAGGTCTTGCAGGTGCTTTTCCAGGCCGGTGCCATGGAAGGCGCTGGGCAGCAGTTTGCCGATGATGGTTTCGTCACCCTCAGGCTCAAGGCCCGGAATGAATTCGCCGCGCTCGCCCTGGGGGTCAAACAGGCCGCCCACGGTGCCCAGGTGGCGCACATGCACAATCGGGCGCCCGGCGCCGCGCGCTGCGGTCACAAGCTGCTTGATGTTCTCTACCGCCGCGTCCATGCCGGAGAGGGCGAGCGGGCCGCTGAGGTATTCTTTCTGGGCGTCGATGATCACCAGGGTCGCATGATTGAGGTTGGCTGCTGCGTAACCGCGACCGCTGAGTTGAAACATCGTCTTTGGAACGGACATTCTGGGGCTCCTGTGAGTGGGGCTTTTGCGACATTGTCCACTGGCTGAGCGCTTCTGTGAATCGCTACTATCGTAAGGTACGCCGTTGCTGGCGTGCAGCCATGTCAAGAGGCAGGCCTGTTTAACACAATGCGGGCAGATTGGATGAAATCCGACGTACGGCGCCAGGTTTTTCGTACATCGTCGGTACAGGTGAAGGCTGTTAGAATCGCCAGTCGTTTTTTCCAGGAGCTTGCCCCCGTGATCACTTCCCGCCTGCGCACCTTGCGCGACCATATCCGTTGGGCTGTCAGCCGTTTCCATGGGGAAGACCTGTTTTTTGGCCATGGCACCGACAATGCCTGGGACGAAGCCCGGCAGTTGGTGCTGGGCGCCTTGCACCTGCCGTGGGAAATCGCCGACAGCTATTTGGATTGCAACCTGGAAGAAGAGGAAATCTCCCACGTGCAGCGCTTGCTGCATCGCCGTATCCATGAGCGAGTGCCGACGGCCTACCTGTTGAACGAAGCCTGGTTTTGCGGCATGTCGTTTATCGTCGATGAGCGCGTATTGATCCCGCGTTCACCCATAGGCGAGCTGATTGAAGACCGCTTCGAACCCTGGCTGGCCCAGCCGCCGGCACGCATCCTCGACCTGTGCACCGGCTCCGGTTGCATCGGCATCGCCTGTGCCTATGAATTCCCCGAGGCCGAAGTGGTGCTGGGAGACTTGTCCTTCGAAGCCCTGGAAGTGGCGAACCAGAATATCGAGCGCCATGGCGTCGACGAACGGGTCTACACCGTGCAGGGCGATGGGTTTGACGGGCTACCCGGCCAGCGTTTCGACCTCATCGTGTCGAACCCGCCCTACGTGGATGCCGAAGATTTCGCCGACATGCCCGATGAATACCAGCACGAACCGGAACTGGGCCTGGCCTGCGGTGAAGACGGCCTGAACCTGGTACGCCGGATGCTGGCTGAAGCGGCGGACCACCTCACCGAGAAGGGCCTGCTGATTGTCGAAGTGGGCAACAGCCAGGTGCATGTCGAGGCGCTGTACCCGGAAGTGGACTTCGCCTGGCTGGACTTCAAGCGCGGTGGGCATGGGGTGTTTATGTTGACGGCTGAGCAGTGCCGCCAACACCAGGCCGTTTTCGCTGCCCGGATATAACTGCAGAAACTCGGTCAATGTGGGAGCTGGCTTGCCTGCGATAGCGGTGGGTCAGCTTGCACTTGTGCTACTGATACATCGCTATCGCAGGCAAGCCAGCTCCCACATTTTGATTGCATTTCAATCTATCAGCGGTGCGTGGCAATCCAGATCAACAACCCCGCCTGGAACACCGTAAACGCCACCAGACAAGTGATGGTAAAGCGCAGCCCGCTGTCTTCACGCTTGAACTTGGTGACTTTCTCCTCTTCCTTGCGCAGCTTCACTTCCTGCTCCGCCAGGTTCTGCTCGGCCTGTTGCAGCATTTGCGCGGCTTCCAGGATCTCCACGAACTGCACTTTCTCGGTGTTCCAGCTGTCCAGCACGTCGCTGACCTTGCCGGGCTGCACATTGCCCTTGAGGTGCTGCACATCGGCGTAGGCCACATCGAAACCCTGGATACGCAGGAAGTGATCGCGGCGCAGGCGCGTGGCTTCGTTGAGGGCGTCCTTGTTGGCCAGGTCCACGCCGTCGACGCGGTAGTGGGACCACTTCTTCTTCGCCCAGGCGGCGCCTTGGGCCACCAGGAAGCGCCCGATACCGCGGTTGGCCGGCTCGATTTCCAGGCTGTTGCCGGGCCCGAAGTGCACGCGGTGTTTATCGTGATCGACCCAGATATCCAGGTGGTTCTGCTCGCGCCGTACTCGCTGGCCCGGTAACTGGATGACCATGCGCAACAGGCTGTGGTGTTTATCATGGCGCTCGGCATAGCCGAACTGCACAAAGCGCAACGGCCGTGCGCCGGTCGCGCGGTCGGTGGCCAGCGGGGCCAGGCGCAGCATCTTGAAATGTTCGGCGTGAACGTCGGCCCACGGCAGGGCCGCTGCGGCGCCAGCTTCGGTTGCGGCCGGGGTCTCGGCGGTCGATTCGGGTGTTGTTTCGGTGGTTGTCATGCGGCGCGATCCTGTCCAAGCCCTGCGAGCCGACAGTCTTTTTACTGTCGACTCTGGACTTATCGGCCGTTTTTCCCAGGACTGGAGGCCAATTGCCGCTTAACGGGGTTGAAGACCTTCGATAAAGCTGACGATACGTTGGCCCAGCTCCGCAGCCAGCGGCAGTTTCGGGTCGTTGTAGGAGGCCAGTTGCTGCTTCACGTTATTGGGCACGATGCGCATCACGTGGTTCATGCCTTCGATCACCGTCAACTGCGCGTCGGGCTTGGCCTGCTTCAGTTGCCGGGCATCACCTACGCCAACCTGGATATCGTTGGTGCCTTGGATAATCAGCGCCGGCATGTCCAAGCGCGCAAAGGCGGCCGACGGATCGGCGCGGAACAGGCTGATCAGATACGGCTGCACGCTGGGTCGGAAAATACCCTCCAATGGGCGCGGCACGTCGGCGTCCACCTGGCCGGCCTTGAGGTGATCGAGTATTTCATTACTGCGCAGCAACAGGGCAGGGGGCAAGTGATCGGCCAGTTGCTGACGGATCACCTGGTCCACCGGGCGGGCGCTGCCAGACAAGGAAATGACCCCGGCCGGTTCAAGTTGCGGCGCGGCGAGGGCGGCGACCAGCGCGCCCTCGCTGTGGCCCAGCACAATCAGCGGGCCCATGCGCTTGTCGGCCTTGAGTAACTTGCCCCAGGCCACGGCGTCGGCCACATACGCCTCTAGGGTCAGGTTGCGCTCATCCGGCGTGGCCGCCAGGCTTGCAGCCACGCCGCGCTTGTCGTAGCGCACGCTGGCGATGTTATGCCGGGCCAGTACCCAGGCCAGGCGCTTGAGGCTGTCGTTGCGCGCGCCGTCGGCGCTGTTGCCGTTGCGGTCGGTGGGGCCGGAGCCGGCGATGATCAGCACCACCGGCACCGGTTTATCCGATTGCGGCAAGAGCAGCGAGCCAAAGAGTTGGCCGCTGCCGGTGTCCAGGCTGATCGGGCGTTGCAAGACGACAGGGGAGGCGGCCTGGGCCACGGCGGTGAACAGGGTGAGGGTGAACAGCAGAACTCGCAGCATCATAGCGCCATCATTGGAGAGGTGCCGGTTGGACCAACGTCTACCGGTAAGGTTTCGAGGATGAACTAGTCGGTTAGCCTGCGTATACTGGCCGCCTTAAGTTATTACGGTTGACTTGATTCAACTGATTTCACGGAGCGCCCTGCATGTCCGGCAATACCTTCGGCAAGCTGTTCACTGTCACCACCGCGGGCGAAAGCCATGGCCCGGCGTTGGTCGCCATTGTCGACGGCTGCCCGCCAGGCCTGGAGCTGAGCCTGGACGACCTGCAGCGCGACCTCGACCGCCGCAAGCCCGGCACCAGCCGCCATACCACCCAGCGCCAGGAACCGGACGAAGTCGAAATCCTCTCCGGAGTGTTCGAAGGTCGCACCACGGGCTGCGCCATTGGCCTGTTGATCCGCAACACCGACCAGAAGTCCAAGGACTACTCGGCGATCAAGGACCTGTTCCGCCCGGCCCATGCCGACTACACCTACCACCACAAATACGGCGAACGCGACTACCGTGGCGGTGGCCGCAGCTCGGCGCGTGAAACCGCCATGCGCGTGGCCGCCGGCGCCATCGCCAAGAAATACCTGGCCACCCAGGGCATCGTCATCCGTGGCTACATGAGCCAGTTGGGGCCGATTGAAATCCCGTTCAAGACCTGGGACAGCGTCGAAGACAACGCCTTCTTCTGCCCCGACCCGGACAAGGTGCCGGAACTGGAAGCCTACATGGACCAGTTGCGCCGCGACCAGGACTCGGTCGGCGCGAAGATCACCGTGGTGGCCGAAGGCGTGAAGCCGGGCCTGGGCGAGCCGATCTTTGATCGCCTCGACGCCGAACTGGCCCATGCGCTGATGAGCATCAACGCGGTGAAAGGTGTGGAAATCGGCGCCGGCTTCGCCTGCGTATCCCAGCGCGGTACCGAGCATCGCGATGAGATGACCCCTGAAGGTTTCCTCAGCAACAACGCGGGCGGCATCCTCGGCGGTATTTCTTCCGGCCAGCCGATCGTGGCGCACCTGGCGCTCAAGGCCACGTCGAGCATTACCACGCCTGGCCGTTCGATCGATGTGCACGGCAACCCGGTGGACGTGATCACCAAAGGCCGCCACGACCCGTGCGTCGGCATCCGCGCCACACCGATTGCCGAAGCCATGATGGCCATCGTGCTGATGGACCACCTGCTGCGCAACCGCGGGCAGAATGCCGATGTGCGCGTGAGTACCCCGGTACTGGGCCAACTGTGATCGCCTGGGGCAATGAGCGCGCTTATTGTGGTGAGCGAGCTTGCTCGCGCTGGGCTGCAAAGCAGCCCTGAATAAAATGAACCCAGCCCTCCCATACTGGCGCCTCTCCAGCTTCTACCTGTTCTATTTCGCCCTGCTGGGGGCGACAGCGCCGTTCCTGGCGCTGTACTTCGATCACCTCGGTTTCTCCAGCGCGCGCATCGGCGAACTGGTGGCGATTCCCATGCTGATGCGCTGCGTGGCCCCCAACCTGTGGGGCTGGATCGGCGACTACACCGGCCGGCGCCTGGCCATTGTGCGATTCGGCGCGGTGTGCACCCTGGCCAGCTTCTGCCTGATTTTTGTCAGCAAGACCTACGCCTGGCTGGCGATGGTCATGGCCCTGCACGCGTTCTTCTGGCACGCGGTGCTGCCGCAGTTTGAAGTCATCACCCTGGCCCACCTGCACAAGCAAACCTCGCGCTACAGCCAGATCCGTCTGTGGGGCTCCATTGGTTTTATCCTCACCGTGGTGATCATGGGGCGCCTGTTCGATTGGCTGAGCCTGGATATCTACCCGGTGGTGGTCGTGGTGATCATGGCCGGCATCATCGGCGCTAGCCTTTGGGTACCGAACGCACAGCCGGCCAGCCACGGCTACCGCCTGGCCGGCGATGGCTTTCTCAAGCAATTGCGCAGCCCCGGCGTGCTGGCGTTTTATGCCTGCGTGGCGCTGATGCAAATGAGCCATGGCCCGTATTACACCTTCCTCACCCTGCACCTGGAGCATTTGGGCTACAGCCGCGGCGTAATCGGCCTGCTGTGGGCGCTGGGGGTGGTGGCGGAAGTGCTGATGTTCCTGGCCATGAGCCGTATTCTTGCGCGCTTTTCGGTGCGCCGGGTGCTGCTCGCCAGTTTCCTGCTGGCCGCGCTGCGCTGGTGGCTGCTGGGTTCATTTGCCGAAGTTTTCTGGCTGCTGCTGGTGGCGCAGTTGATGCACGCCGCCACGTTCGGCAGCTTCCACGCGGCGGCAATTGCCTTTGTGCAACGCAGCTTCGGTGACCGCCAGCAAGGCCAGGGTCAGGCCCTTTATGCCGCGCTGGCCGGCACCGGCGGCGCGCTCGGCGCCCTCTATTCCGGTTACAGCTGGAACCTGCTGGGGCCCACCTTCACGTTCAGTATCGCCAGCCTCGCGGCCCTGGCCGCCGCCATTATCATTGGCCTTCGATTGCAAGAGCCGAACCAAGGAACCGTGCAATGAGCTATGTAGCCGTCTACTCCATCGCCTCCCCGGACACCCCGAACAAAGTGTTGACCCATGCCGACGACATCCAGTCGACCCTGGCCGAGCACGGCGTGCGTTTTGAGCGCTGGCAGCCCAGCCCGATAGAAAAGGGCGCCACTGATGCTGAAATGATTGCCGCCTACCAGGCTCAGATCGAAGCCCTCGGCTACGCCGCTGTGGAAGTGGTCAGCGTGACCCAAGACCATCCGCAGAAGGACGTGTTACGTGCGCAGTTCCTGGACGAACGTACCTACAGTGAAGACGAGGTGCGTTTCTTCATCGCAGGCCAGGGGCTGTTTACGCTGCACATAGGCGACTATGTGTACAGCTTGCGCTGTGAGAAGAATGACTTGCTGATCATCCCGGCCGGTGTACCGCACTGGTTCGACATGGGCGAGAACCCGCACTGTGTGACACTGCGTTTGTTCAACACGGCCCAAGGCGTTGTGCCCTCGTTGACCTGTGATGCGATTGCCACTCGCTTTCCAGGACTGGATGACTAAGCGTAGATAACTGAATGTTCAACCCTGGCAAGTTGGAAGTCGCTGTGGGAAGAAACTTAATTATTTGTAGGGTAAAGCTGTTTGTTCTCTGCCGTGCGCTTTGATTCCACTCGTTATGTAACTCTCTGTTCAGCGTAAATGTTTATGCCATCTGTCAATAGGAGGAATCCGAAAGATGGCAGCGCATCAGCAGACATAAGGAGAGAACAATGAGTGGCCCCGAGGAGACGTATCGCCCGTCGGTTATTGTGCCCACGGCTATCAGAAAACGCCGGAGCTTGTCCGGCAAGCCCCTGACTCCCACGGAGCTGGAAATCCTGCGATGGGCCTCCGAGGGCAAGACTGTCTGGGAAATCAGCCAGATTCGCGCCACCTCTGAAGCTACGGTGAAATTTCATCTGCGCAACATCTACGGCAAGTTGGATGTCACTAACCGTGTGCAGGCAAAGAATGAGGCGGTTCGGCAGGGCTTATGTTAATGGCATGAAAAAGGGCCGCGACGCTGAGCAGCGTCGCGGCCCTTTTTCAGAGGTGTAGATTAGGCCGAGTGATAGGTCGGCAGCGCAAAGCGGTTCTGGCTTTGCAACATCGAAATCTGCGGCAGTTCGCTGGCTTGTTCGGCCAAGTCACGGCGAATAGCGCTAATCACCCAAGTCAGTTGGTCGGCAGTGTGCAGCTGCTGATAAGAGATCGAGCGCTTGACCTGCTTACCTTCGCTGTTGCGCAGGGTCAACAGGATACCGCCGTCCGGACGTGGCTGGGTGGTGACGTCGTAGTTGGAGAATACTGAAGCGAATTTATCTTGGATCAGGCTCATGTCTATCAGCTCCATTGGCTCAAGTTGGCAAGCATGGAGTGATAGGTGCAGTGATTGTGCCAGTATTGGGTATTCTAAAAAATCGTTATAAATCAGCAGGTTATAAATTTATAGGATTTTCATTTTCGTGCAATTTGCATGAAGGGCCATCGTGCATCCTGCATTTTGCGCTATCTGCCCGGTGATTTTTCCGGCTGGAAGGGGGAGGGCTGTAATGATACTGACCGTCTTTTGCTCGGAAAAATCCCGGTCGGCTGGGAGGTCGTCATCGCAGCGATGCGCCGACCCGACAAGCCAGCTCCTACATTTTGAGGGTGGGGTGTCAGGGAGATAAGCATCGGCCGGCCGCCACGAGATACAAAACTTTTCAAATCCCGCGTGTACAGCCAAAGAACCGCTGACGTATTTTCCGCTACACCAGTCGATGTACCTGGACCAGACCAAGAATAAGAAAAGGGACGTCCCGCCATGACTCATCAGCAAGTCGACATGATCACCTGGCGCATGATGCTGCGTAAGGTGCCTGCCATTGTTCGGGCGCTCCCACGGGTGGTGCGCGGCATGCGTGCGGCCAACGTCACCGACCCCAACCAACCCTGCGGCCTGGGCTGGCATTTCGAACAAGCCACCTTGCGTAACCCTGACGGTGCTGCCCTGCTGTATGGGGACAGCGTGATCAGCTACCGCGACGCCAATCAGTGCGCCAATCGCATTGCCCATCACTTGCAGGCCCAGGGCATCCGCAAGGGCGATGTGGTAGCGCTGTTTATCGAGAATCGCCCCGAGTTGCTGCTCAACGTGCTGGCCGTGGCCAAGCTGGGCGGCATCTGCGCCATGCTCAACACGGCGCAAATTCAAGGGGCGCTGGTACACAGCCTGACCCTGGTCAAGCCGGTTGCCATTGTGGTCGGTGCCGAGTTGCTGAGCCCTTACGCAGCAGTGCGCGATCAAGTCCAGATCCCGGCCGAGCGCACTTGGTTCGTGGCCGATCAGCCGGGCAGTAGGGTGCCCGACGGCTACATCGACCTGATGGCCGCCAGTGCCGAAAGCCCGGTGGACAACCCGGCGAGTTCCGCGCAGGTGTTCTTCCACGATCCCTGCTTCTATATCTACACCTCCGGCACCACCGGCTTGCCCAAGGCCGGCATCATGAAGCACGGGCGCTGGACCAAAACCGCCGTGAGCTTCGGCAGTATCGCCCTGGACATGGGGCCACAGGACGTCCTCTATTGCACCTTGCCGCTGTACCACGCCACCGGCCTGTGCGTGTGCTGGGGGGCGGCGATTATCGGTGCGTCCGGCTTTGCCATTCGGCGCAAATTCAGCGCCAGCCAGTTCTGGGACGATGCACGCAAGTTCAAGGCGACCACCCTGGGCTATGTCGGTGAGCTGTGCCGCTATCTGCTCGACCAGCCCGCGAGTGCGCAGGACCGTGATAACCAGGTGACCAAGATGGTCGGCAACGGCCTGCGCCCCGGTGTGTGGGCGCAGTTCAAGCAGCGCTATGGTGTGGAGCATATCTGCGAACTGTATGCCGCCAGCGACGGCAATATCGGCTTTACCAACGTGCTGAACTTTGACAACACCATCGGCTTTTGCCTGCAGCATTGGGCGCTGGTGGACTACGCCCATGACACTGGTGAACCGCTGCGCGGCAGCAACGGGTTCATGGTCAAGGTGCCCACCGGCGGGCAGGGCCTGTTATTGGCGCGCATTGATGATAAGTCGCCCTTCGACGGTTACACCGACCCGGAAAAGAACCGCAAGGTGGTACTGACCGACGTATTCGAAAAAGGCGACAGCTATTTCAACACCTGCGACCTGGTGCGCAGCATCGGTTTCGGGCATGCGCAATTTGTCGATCGCCTGGGGGATACCTATCGCTGGAAGGGCGAAAACGTCTCGACCACCGAGGTGGAAAACGTCCTGCTGAAACACCCGCAGATCGCTGAAGTGGTGGCCTATGGCGTCGAAATCGACAACACCAACGGCCGCGCCGGCATGGTCGCCATCACCCCCAGCGAATCCCTGGCCAGCCTGGACATGCGCGAACTGCTGCAATTCGCCCACGGCCAGTTGCCCCCTTATGCGGTGCCGTTGTTTTTGCGGATCAAGGTGAAGATGGAAACCACCGGCACGTTCAAGTACCAGAAAGTGAAGCTCAAGGAGCAAGGGTTCGACCCGGACAAGGCTGGCAATGACCCGGTCTACGCCTGGTTGCCGGGTTCGGACAGCTATGTGCCGGTGACCGGGCAATTGCTGGCGCAGATCCAGGGCGGCCAATTCCGTTATTGATTCTGGCTATGGCGGCTTTTGACAAAAAAGCCATGACACCGGGGAACTCCATCGCGACACTGGGCGCCTTAAACAGTTATGTCCGTCGCCTCAGCAAGGAGCCCCCATGTCAGATCAGCCTAAACAAATGACCGAAGACGAAGCCGCCGAGTTTGCCGAGCAAGTCTTTGACGTCGCCCGACGCGGCGACGCCGCCATGCTTGCCGCATTGTTGGCGAAAGGCCTGCCGGCCAACTTTCGTAATCACAATGGCGACACCCTGTTGATGCTTGCGGCGTACCACGGCCATGCCGAGGCGGTCAAAGTGCTGCTGGAGTTCAAGGCCGACCCATTGATTGCCAACGACAAGAACCAGTTGCCGATTGCCGGGGCGGCGTTCAAAGGCAACCTGCCGGTGGTGCAGGCGTTGATCGAAGGCGGCACGCCGGTTGAGGCGGCCTCCTCGGACGGGCGTACGGCCTTGATGATGGCGGCGATGTTCAACCGCGTTGACATGGTTGATTACCTGCTTGGTAAAGGCGCAAACCCCAAGGCCACCGATGCACAAGGCGCGACGGCACTGGCCGCGGCGCAGACCATGGGCGCGGTGGATACGGCGGCGCAGTTGCAGAAACTGGTGTAGGCTACGCGCCCTTCAAAACTTGCCCGTTACAGGATCGCCCCATGAAAACCGCCCTCGTCGAACTCATCAGCAAAATCAGCGCCGGCGTCATGGGGGAGGATGAAGTAGCGCGTATTGCCGACGAAGCGGCCCAGGCCTACGCGGACCCGGCGGCGTTCCTGGCGGCCAATCCGGATATCAACTACGACGACAGTTTCCCGATTCCGCTGGGAGAGTGGGTGGTGGTCGGTAGCCTGCCAGACACGGTGTTGTTCCAGGCCGATACCTATGGCGACCTGTTTGCCCAGATCGTCGCGTCGTTCGGTCCGGGCGTGGCGTTCAACCTCAAGCCCAAGCAATTGGCCAAGACCGAAGACCTGACCGCGCTCAACCGCATCCAGATCCAGATGAGCGCCCTGAGCCCGGAAGACGGCGGTTATGTGCTGATGAACTTCAGCCAGTTGCTGGACGACGAGATCCAGGCGGTGCTGGTGTTCGGCAACGACCTGGCGCGGGTACTGGAACTGTGTGCCGAAGTCGGCATCAAGGCCGAACCATCATTGGAAGCCTTGAAGATTGCCGTACACGTCTGAAATAAAACGGAACCCGCGCCAAGGCTGACTATCCTACAAGTGCATGCCCTCACTTAGGAGCGACACCATGGGTTCCACGTTTAATAGTCTGATTGGCCTGATCATCCTCGCGCTGGATATCTGGGCGATCATCAACGTGTTCAAAAGCGGCGCCAGCACCGGCGCCAAAGTGCTGTGGATCCTGTTGATCCTGCTGTTGCCAGTGCTGGGCCTGATCATCTGGGCTATCGCCGGGCCGCGCGGTAACGTGCGGATCTGACGACCCACCCGATTTGGAGCGGGCACAGTCAATGTGGGAGCTGGCTTGCCTGCTCCCACAGTGGGGTTTACGGCGTTAATTAAATTTGTGTGTCGAAAGTATTCGCCGCACGAAATTTTCACATCCCATCCAAGACAATTCGCCGGCTTTATCCGGCTGCCAGGGCTCTATCTCCAGTGCCCTTAAAGGCAGGGCCGTGCCTTACGTTCAGTAATTAATAGCCTTGCCGGCCTCGATCGGGCACCATTTGTGCCACCGCGTTAACCGCCTACCCCAGCCAGCCTGGGCGAGGGACGGACGCCACTGCATTATTTCGCAACTTAAACTTCCAATGGGTCCTAAAACGACATGGCAAACCCGGACGCCCTGAATCAGCAGCGAGCTTCAAATCGCCTGCTGCAACCGACCGTCAAATCCCATCTGGCGTACACGCTGCTCTGCGCATTGGTCATGATGGTGATGTTTTCCCTGCTGCGCCTGGCGTTGCTGGTCTACAACCGCGAGATGATCCTCGATACGCCGGCCTCGACGTTCCTTGAAGCGTTCGCCAACGGCCTGCGCCTGGACATTCGCCTGGTGATGTACCTGCTGATTCCGCTGCTGTTGGCGCTGTTCAGCGTGCGGGCCATGGCGGCGCGCGGGTTCTTCCGTTTGTGGCTGACCGTCGCGTCCAGCATCGCCTTGTTCCTGGGCTTGATGGAGATGGACTTCTACCGCGAATTCCACCAGCGCCTCAACGGCCTGGTCTTCCAGTATGTGAAGGAAGACCCGAAAACCGTGATGAGCATGCTCTGGTACGGTTTCCCGGTGGTGCGTTACCTGCTGGCCTGGGCCGTGGGCACGCTGATCCTGAGCATGGCCTTCAAGGGCGCTGACCGCGCAACGCGCCCACGGGGCCCGTTCAGCGGCGGCACTATCAGCACGCGCCAGGTGGCGCCATGGTACAGCCGCATCGCAGTGTTCATGGTTTGCCTGCTGGTCGCCGTGGTCGCCATCCGTGGCACCCTGCGCCAGGGGCCACCGCTGCGTTGGGGTGACGTCTACACCACCGATTCGAACTTCGCCAACCAGTTGGGCCTCAATGGCACCTTGTCGCTGATCGCGGCGGCCAAGGCGCGCTTTGGTGAAGACCGCGCCAACATCTGGAAGGCGACCCTGGAACAACCGCTGGCCACCCAGACCGTGCGTGACATGCTGGTGCTGCCGCAAGAGAAGCTGGTAGACACCGACACCGCTGCCGTGCGCCGTGACTTCACGCCACCGGCCGAGAAAACCCTGCCGATCAAGAACGTCGTGGTGATCCTGATGGAAAGCTTCGCTGGTCATTCGGTGGGCGCATTGGGACGTCCGGGCAATATCACCCCGTACTTCGACAAGTTGACCCACGAGGGCTTGCTGTTCGACCGCTTCTTCTCCAACGGCACCCACACCCACCAGGGTATGTTCGCCACCATGGCCTGCTTCCCGAACCTGCCGGGTTTCGAATACCTGATGCAGACTCCGGAAGGCAGCCACAAGCTGTCGGGCCTGCCGCAGTTGCTCAGTGCGCGTGATTTCGACGATGTGTATGTCTACAACGGCGATTTCGCCTGGGACAACCAGTCGGGCTTCTTCAGCAACCAGGGCATGACCAACTTCATCGGCCGCAATGACTTCGTCGACCCGGTGTTCTCCGACCCTACATGGGGCGTGTCCGACCAGGACATGTTCAACCGTGGCCTGGAAGAACTGAAGGCGCGCGAAGGCGGCAAGCCGTTCTACGCACTGCTGCAAACCCTGTCCAACCACACGCCGTACGCATTGCCGACCCCATTGCCGGTTGAGAAAGTCACCGACCGTGGCAGCCTCAACGAGCATTTGACGGCCATGCGCTACTCCGACTGGGCCTTGGGCCAGTTCTTTGAAAAGGCCCGCAAAGAGCCGTACTTCAAGGAAACCCTGTTTGTGATCGTCGGTGACCACGGCTTTGGCAATGAGCAGCAGATCACCGAGATGGACCTGGGTCGCTTCAACGTGCCGATGCTGATGATTGCACCGGGCATGCGCGAGAAGTTCGGTGAGCGTGACCACACTGTGGGCACCCAGATCGACATCGTGCCGACCATCATGGGCCGCCTGGGCGGCGATACCTTGCACCAGTGCTGGGGCCGCGACCTGCTGAACCTGCCCGAAGGTGACAAGGGTTTCGGCGTGATCAAGCCATCGGGCAGCGACCAGACCGTGGCCTTGCTCACCGGCGACCGCGTACTGGTATTGCCCAAGGAAATGCCACCCAAGTTGTGGGAATACACACTGGGCGCCGAGCCGACTGGCAAGGTGATTCCGGAGTCGCCGGACGAAGCTGTGCTCAAGCAGAAGCTCGAGTCGTTCCTGCAGACCGCGACCAAGAGCCTGCTGGATAACACCGCAGGTGTGGTAGATGGCAAACCGGACTAACTGACCGACAATAAAATAGAGGCCTTCTAGAAGGCCTCTTTTTTTGCTTCTCAATTGTAGGAGCGCTTGCTCGCTCCGATAAAAAGCGTAGCGCGGTGTTTATATCTTGCCGAGCAACAACAGCACCAGCAGAACAACCAGTACCACACCCAGGATACCCGACGGTCCATAACCCCAGTTACGCGAGTGCGGGAACACCGGCAGACCACCGACCAGCAGCAGGATCAGGATAATAATCAGAATGAGGCTCATGGTTTTATTCCTTATAGGTTCTTTGCAAAAACCGGCTGTTTAACCGTTGGTTCGTCCATGTACAGTGGGACGCCTTACCCATTCCGACTCTGCCACTTCGTAAAAAATTCATTGTTTTTATAAAACATTTTGATGTGTCGCTTATTTCTTTTAACGCGTGCGCAACTTGAACTAATCAGTTGAAAAAAATTGAACTTAGTCTATGGCACGCTTGCGACCGAGCCCACGGTTTGCCCGGGGCATTCATCACCCTGATGGTGCGTGGGTAGAGCAAAAACCTTCGCTACACTGCCGGTCACTTCTTTCGTGAACCACAAGGCTACTTCCTATGCAAAACCGCATGATGATCACTGGCGCCGGGTCTGGCCTGGGTCGCGAAATCGCTCTGCGCTGGGCCCGTGAAGGCTGGCAGTTGGCGTTGTCTGATGTCAGCGAGCCCGGTTTGCAGGAAACCCTCAAGCAGGTTCGCGAAGCCGGGGGGGATGGCTTTATCCAGCGCTGTGACGTGCGTGACTACAGCCAGCTCACGGCCTTCGCCCAGGCCTGTGAGGTGAAGCTCGGGGGCATCGATGTGATCGTCAATAACGCCGGCGTGGCCTCGGGCGGGTTCTTCGCTGAGCTGTCCCTGGAGGATTGGGACTGGCAGATCGCAATCAACCTGATGGGCGTCGTCAAAGGCTGCAAGGCGTTCCTGCCGCTGTTGGAAAAGAGCAAGGGTCGGATCATCAACATCGCGTCAATGGCAGCGCTGATGCAAGGCCCGGCCATGAGCAACTACAACGTGGCCAAGGCGGGCGTGGTGGCGTTGTCCGAGAGCCTGTTGGTGGAGCTCAAGCAACAGGAAGTGGGCGTGCATGTGGTGTGCCCGTCGTTTTTCCAGACCAACCTGCTCGACTCGTTCCGTGGGCCAACCCCAGCCATGAAGGCTCAAGTGGGCAAGTTGCTTGAGAGTTCGCCCATCTCGGCGGCGGATATTGCCGACTACATTTACCAGCGCGTGGCCGAAGGCGAATTCATGATCCTGCCCCACGAGCAAGGCCGCATGGCTTGGGCGTTGAAACAGAAAAATCCGCAGTTGCTGTATGACGAAATGACCCTGATGGCCGATAAGATGCGCGCCAAGGCGCAGGCTGTTAAGGCCTGATTTGGCTGGGGTCTGTCAGGCAAGTTACCTACCTGTGTAGGAGATGCCTGATTTGCCCGCAAGCCATTGTCGGTCCAGCGCGAAGGGGGCATGGTCGAGGTCCTGTTACTGGAAAAGGACTACCGCCATGCTGGTCTTAAGCCGTGCCATAGGCGAAGCCATCGCCATTGGCGATGACATCACCGTGCATATCCTTGACGTGAACGGCACTCATGTGAAGTTTGGCATCGAGGCGCCGATGGGCGTCAACGTGTACCGCTCCGAGGTGTACCGCAAGATTCTCAAAGGCGAGGGCCAGGCTACTCATCCCGTGCCGGTGCCCAACCCTTAGGCGCAGCTTTCAGTCGAACAGATGCTTGGGCACATCGTGCTTGAGCATCAACTGGCATTGCTCGCTCTCGGGGTCGAAGACGATCAGCGCCTGGCCTTTGGTCAGCGCCTGGCGCACGCGCAGCACGCGGGTTTCCAGGGGCGTGTCGTCGCCATTGTCGGTGCCGTCGCGGGTGACGAAGTCTTCGATGAGGCGGGTCAGGGTGTCGACTTCAAGTGCATCGTAGGGAATCAGCATACAAGCCTCAGGTGTCAGGTCCCGGCGATGCTACTGTGCCGGGACTTTTGTTGCCAGTATTCACTCACCCCGCGTCAGGACTTCTGGCCGACCAGGCTGTCCACCGACGGCACGCGGGTGTCGCTCTCCATTTGCGTTTCATGCTCGATCTGATGACTGAACCGATCCAGTGAGCCCTGGGCCGGTTGCGCATCGCTGGCAAATACCGGCGGGCTGAGGATGTAAGCGCCCAGCAAGCGGCTCAGGGCGGCGAGGCTGTCGATATGGGTACGCTCGTAACCATGGGTGGCGTCACAACCGAAGGCCAGTAATGCAGTGCGAATGTCATGGCCGGCGGTGACCGCCGAGTGCGCATCGCTGAAGTAATAGCGGAACAGATCGCGGCGTACCGGCAGGTCGTTGTCCGACGCCAGGCGCAGCAAGTGGCGGGACAGGTGATAGTCATAGGGCCCGCCGGAGTCCTGCATGGCCACGCTCACCGCATGTTCGCTGGAGTGCTGGCCGGGGGCGACCGGGGCGATATCGATGCCGACAAACTCACTCACATCCCAGGGCAGGGCGGCCGCTGCGCCACTGCCGGTTTCCTCGGTAATGGTGAACAGCGGGTGGCAGTCGATCAGCAAGGGTTCGCCACTGTCGATGATGGCCTTGAGCGCGGCGAGCAGGGCGGCGACGCCGGCCTTGTCGTCCAGGTGGCGAGCGCTGATATGCCCGCTCTCGGTGAACTCGGGCAGTGGGTCGAACGCCACGTAGTCACCCACACTGATTCCCAGGGAGTCGCAGTCGGCACGCGTGGCGCAGTAGGCGTCCAGGCGCAGCTCGACATGGTCCCAGCTCACCGGCATTTCATCCACGGCGGTGTTGAATGCGTGCCCGGAGGCCATCAGCGGTAATACGCTGCCGCGAATCACGCCGTTGTCGGTGAACAGGCTGACCCGGCTACCTTCGGCAAAGCGGCTCGACCAGCAGCCCACCGGCGCCAAGGTCAGGCGCCCGTTGTCCTTGATCGCACGCACGGCGGCGCCGATGGTGTCCAGGTGGGCGGAGACGGCGCGGTCAGGGCTGTTTTTCTGGCCCTTGAGGGTGGCGCGAATGGTGCCGCGCCGGGTCATTTCAAACGGGATGCCGAGTTCTTCCAGGCGCTCGGCGACGTAGCGCACGATGGTGTCGGTAAAGCCGGTGGGGCTGGGAATGGCGAGCATTTCCAGCAGCACTTTTTGCAGGTACGCGAGATCGGGTTCGGGAATGGTTCGGGTCATGGAAACTCCTGATGAGTTGAGGGCATCGATGGTTTCGATGAGGGGTAGAGCTTCGTTGCCTGTGCCGGCCTCTTCGCGAGCAAGCCCGCTCCCACATTGGAATGCGGTCAACTGTGGGAGCGGGCTTGCTCGCGAAGGCGCCGGTACAGGCGACACATCACTCAGGTAGCCGGCTGACTGTGTGGGAACAACAAATCCACAAACTTCTCAGCCGTGGGTTGCGGTTCATGGTTGGCCAGGCCGGCCCGTTCGTTGGCTTCGATAAACACATACTCTGGCTGGTCGGCCGCAGGTACCATCAGGTCCAGGCCGACCATAGGGATATCCAGGGCACGGGCCGCACGTACGGCTGCATCCACCAGTGTCGGGTGCAGGATCGCCGTGACATCTTCCAGGCAACCCCCGGTGTGCAGGTTGGCGGTGCGTCGCACGGCCAGTTGCACGCCACGGGGCAGGATGCTGTTGTAGTCGTAACCTGCGGCTTTGAGGGTGCGCTCGGTTTCTGCATCCAGCGGGATTTTGCTCTCGCCATCGGTGGCCGCCTGGCGACGACGGCTTTGCACCTGGATCAACGCGCGAATTGAATGTTGGCCGTCGCCGATCACTTCGGCAGGGCGACGAATCGCAGCCGCGACCACTTCAAAACCGATCACCAGAATCCGCAGGTCCAGGCCTTCGTGGAAGCTTTCCAGCAACACGCGGCTGTCGAACTGGCGCGCCGCTTCGATCGCCTGCTGCACGTCTTCGATGCTGCGCAGATCCACTGCGACGCCATGGCCTTGCTCGCCATCCAGCGGCTTGACCACGATGCGCTGGTGTTCGTCGAGAAACTCCAGGTTGTCGTCAGCACTGCCCGCCAACTGTTGCACCGGCACCTGCAGGCCCGCCGCCTTGAGCACCTTGTGGGTCAGGCTCTTGTCCTGGCACAGGGTCATGCTGATGGCGCTGGTCAGGTCGCTCAGGGACTCACGACAACGCACGCGACGCCCGCCGTGGCTGAGGGTGAACAGGCCCGCATCGGCGTCGTCAACGTGCACATCAATACCGCGTCGGTGGGCTTCTTCGACAATGATGCGCGCGTAAGGGTTGAACTCCGCCTGAGGCCCCGGGCCCAGAAACAGCGGTTGATTGATGCCGTTCTTGCGCTTGATTGCAAAGGTGGTCAACGCCCGAAAGCCGAGCTTGGCGTAAAGGCTCTTGGCCTGGCGGTTATCGTGCAGCACCGACAAGTCCAGGTAGCTCAAGCCTCGGCTCATGAAGTGCTCCACCAAGTGGCGCACCAACACTTCACCGACGCCAGGGCGGGTGCATTGAGGGTCGACGGCCAAACACCAGAGGCTGCAACCGTTCTCCGGGTCGTGGAAGGCCTTGTGATGGTTGAGGCCCATCACGCTGCCAATCACCGCGCCGCTGTCTTCATCTTCGGCCAGCCAGTACACCGGGCCGCCTTGATGACGTGGGGTGAGGCGTTCCGGGTCGATGGGCAGCATCCCGCGGCCCTGGTACAAGTGGTTGACCGCTTGCCAGTCGGCCTCACTCTGTACCCGGCGAATACGAAAGCCGCGAAATACACGGGTGGCCGGGCGGTAGTCGGTGAACCACAGGCGCAGGGTGTCGGACGGGTCGAGGAACAGTTGCTGCGGGTCAATGCCCAGGATTTGCTGGGGCGCTGCCACGTACAGGGCGATATCGCGCTCCCCGGGCTGCTCGTTGAGCAGTTCCTGGGCCAGGCTTGCCGGGTCGGGAAAGGTGTGGCCGATCAACAAACGGCCCCAGCCGCAATGCACGGCAATCGGGTCGGCGGCCAGTGCGCTGCCATCTTCGGCCAGGCGCGCTTGCAGGCGCTCGTAGGTCGGCGCCTGGCCCTTGAGTAAGCGTTGGCTGTAAGCCGCGGCATTCGGTTTCATGGATCAGATTCCTTGTTCGCTCAGCCACAGGTTCAGCGCTGCCAGCTGCCACAGCTTGGAGCCGCGCAGCGGGGTCAATTGGCCTTGTGGGTCGGTGAGCAAGCGGTCGAGCATGGCCGGGTTGAACAGCCAGCGGTCCTGGCTCGGGTCCAGCAGCAACTCGCGCACCCAGTTCAAGGTGTCGCCCTGCAGATGCTTGAGGCCGGGCACGGGGAAGTAGCCTTTCTTGCGGTCGATGACTTCGCTGGGGATCACCCGGCGCGCCGCTTCCTTGAGCACCTGTTTGCCGCCGTCGGGCAGCTTGAACTGGGCCGGCACACGGGCCGACAGTTCTACCAGGCGGTAGTCGAGGAACGGTGTGCGCGCTTCCAGGCCCCAGGCCATGGTCATGTTGTCGACGCGTTTGACCGGGTCGTCCACCAGCATCACCGTGCTGTCCAGACGCAGGGCCTTGTCCACCGCCGCGTCGGCGCCCGGCATTGCAAAGTGCTCGCGCACGAAATCGCCGGCAGCGTCGTTGGCGGTCAGCCATTGGGGCGCGACGGTCGCCGCGTAGTCGTCGTAGCTGCGGTCGAAAAACGCCTCGCGGTAGGCCGCGTACGGGTCGCTGGCACCGTCCACTTGCGGGTACCAGTGGTAACCGGCGAACAGTTCATCGGCGCCCTGGCCGCTCTGCACCACTTTGCAATCCTTGGCCACTTCCCGCGACAGCAGGTAGAAGGCGATGCAGTCATGGCTGACCATCGGCTCGCTCATGGCGCGGAAGGCTGCTGGCAGTTGCTCGATGATCTCGCTTTCGGCGATGCGCAGTTGGTGGTGATGGGTGCCGTAGTGTTTGGCGATCAGGTCTGAGTACTGGAACTCATCGCCACGTTCGCCGCCGGCGTCTTCAAAGCCGATGGAGAAGGTCGACAAATCCTCCACGCCCACTTCACGCAGCAGGCCGACGAGCATGCTCGAATCGACGCCGCCTGACAGCAGCACACCCACATCCACCGCCGCACGTTGGCGGATGGCCACGGCTTCGCGGGTGCTGTCGAGCACGCGGTCGGTCCAGTCTTCCAGGGTCAGGTGTTTTTCGTCCTCATGGGGGCCGTAGGGCAGGGTCCACCAGGTTTTCTGTTCAGTCTTGCCGCTGGCGTCGATGCGCATCCAACTGGCGGGCGGCAGCTTTTCGATGCCGGCCAACAGCGTGCGCGGCGCGGGGACCACGGCGTGGAAATTCAGGTAGTGGTTGAGGGCGACCGGATCGAGGATCGGGTTGATATCCCCACCCTTGAGCAACGCTGGCAACGCCGAGGCGAAACGCAGGCGCTGGCCGGTGCGCGACAGGTACAAGGGCTTCACACCGAGACGGTCACGAGCGATGAACAGACGCTGGGCATCACGCTCCCAGATGGCGAAAGCGAACATGCCGTTGAGCTTGGGCAGCAGCGCTTCGCCCCAGGCGTGATAACCCTTGAGCAACACTTCGGTGTCGCCACCGGAATAGAAGGCGTAACCCAGGGCTTCCAGCTCTTGGCGCAGCTCCGGGAAATTATAGATAGCGCCATTGAACGCCAGGGACAGCCCCAGATGGGCGTCGACCATCGGTTGGGCAGAGCCGTCCGACAGGTCCATGATCTTCAGGCGGCGGTGGCCCAGTGCAATCGGCCCTTGGGCATGAAAGCCCCAGGCGTCGGGGCCTCGGGGGGCGAGGTGATGGGTGATGCGTTCTACGGCTGCCAGGTCGGCAGGTTGATGATCAAAGCGTAACTCGCCAGCTAGTCCACACATAAGTTCCTTACCGGTTTTTCCGTTGGGGAGGGGTCAACACTCAATACGCCCAAAAGGGCGCGTACCCAGAAACTGACCCAGTGCTATGCGTGGAGTTTTAGACCGATAAGTTATAAGCCAGATCGCCGCCTTGCCTTTAATCCGGCTTTTTTTGTGCAGCGCCCTGGCCTCGCACCAGCGCGCGCAGGGCAAATCGATTGGGGTGGCAAGCCTCGGCCACGCTGGTGGGCACGGGCAGGGGCTCATCACTCAGCCACGCAGCCAATAGTTCGCCGCACAACGGCGCGGTGATCAATCCACGCGAGCCATGGCCGCTGTTGAGAAACAGCCCCGGCAGCCACGGACATGGCGTTTGCGGCACTTGCCGCGCGTCTTTGCCCAGTACCGCATAAGCCTGCTCAAACGCCGCATGGTCAGCCAGTGGCCCAACGATGGGCAGGTAGTCGGGGCTGGTACAACGAAACGCGGCACGGCCCTCCAGCTGTTCGGGTGTCAAGCGATCAGCACCCAGGCGTTGCAGCAGGTCGGTAGAAATCTCACCCAGCATCTGCAGGTTGCCATGGTGTTCGGCGGGCGTGGGCGTGAGGTCTTGATTGTTGAAGTCGAAACTCGCGCCCAGGGTGTGTTCGCCAAGCCGGGCCGGCGCGACGTAGCCTTCGGCACAGACCACCGTGGCCAGCGCTTTACTCGCGCAGGTTTGCGCCAGCCGAGTGATCTGCCCACGGATGCGCTTGAGCGGTATGTCTGCACTGAAGGGGAAACGCTTGATCTCCGCAGCCCCGGCGAGCACCACGACACTGGCGCTGGCCAATACGCGGTCACCGGCGCGGGCTTGCCATTGGTCGTCGAGCCGGCGCAGTTCCAGGGCCTCGTGGTGGGTGAGCACTTCAATCAGTGGATGTTTCGCCTGCCACTGGCACAGCGCGGGCGGATGCACCCAACCGCCCTGTGGAAAAAACAACCCGCCGTGGGCCAGTTCGATTCCCGCCTTTTGCTGCGCTTGCTCGCGGTCCAGCAGATGCAGCAGGTCCGGAGCAAAGGCGTTGGCCAATTGAGCCTGACGCTGGATCTCTTTGGCGTCAAACGCCAGTTGCAACACGCCACAGCCGTCCCAATCGACACCTCGGTGCAAATGTTCCAGCAGGCGTCGGGTGTGGCCAAAACCGCTGACTATCAGTTGGGACAAGGCCGTGCCATGGGCCGAAAGCTTGAGGTACAACACACCCTGTGGGTTGCCCGAAGCTTCCTGTGCCAGGCCGGCATGGCGCTCCAGAAGGCTGACACGCCAACCCCGGGCGGCCAGGCTGGCGGCGGTCGCGCAACCGGCCAGGCCACCGCCGATGACCAGGGCATGACGTTCTCCCTCGATGGCGGGTGGCCGGGCGAACCAGGGTTTACGTGGGGCCGGCGCGGGTAAGTCGGCGGGCCAACCGACAAACTCCCCACGCAGGATCTCCCACTTATGGCCGATGCCTGGCGTGCGTTTCATCTTGAACCCGGCGGCATTGATCAACCGCCTTACCCAGCCGGTGCTGGTGAAGGTGCTGATGGTCGAGCCCGGTGCCGCCAGGCGCGCCAGTTGGGCGAACAGCTCAGCGGTCCACATGTCGGGGTTTTTCGCCGGGGCGAACCCGTCGAGAAACCACGCATCGACCTGGGCGTCCAGTTGCGGCAATTGTTCCAGCGCATCACCGATCAACAGGGTCAGGGTCACGCGGCCATTGTCCAATACCAGGCGCTGAAAACCCTGGTGGATGGCAATGTATTGCGCCAGCAATTGCTCGGCCAAGGGTTGCAGTTCGGGCCAGAGGGCGAGGGCGCGTTGCAGGTCGGCATGGCTGAGGGGGTATTTTTCCACGCTGACAAAGTGCAGCCGCGCACCGGCGACTGCGTGCTGTTCGAACAACTGCCAGGCGCAGAGGAAGTTCAAACCGGTGCCGAAGCCGGTCTCGCCAATCACCAGGCGCCCACCTGTTGGCAAGGCGGCGAAGCGTTCCTGCAAGCGGTTCTGCTCCAGGAACACGTAGCGGGTTTCTTCCAGGCCCGACTGGTCGGAGAAATACACGTCGTCGAATACCCGCGAATGCGGGCGGCCTTGGTCATCCCAGTCGAGCTGGGCGTGGGTGATGGGGTTCATGGCGGCTCATAAAATGAAAGCGGGCAAAGGCAAGGCGGCCATTCTAGCCGATCAACCGGCGTTGAATTGATCCATGGCAAGGCTGGGTTGTATTTCCTTGCGCGTGTCGGGGCCCAATCCGCTAGTCTTGAGCCATCTTGAAACGGAGCTGCCCATGTTCGAATCCGCCGAAATCGGTCACGCCATCGACAAAGACACCTACGACGCCGAAGTGCCGGCCTTGCGTGAAGCCTTGCTGGAAGTTCAGTACGAGCTGCAACAGCAGAAACGCTTCCCGGTGATCATCCTCATCAACGGCATCGAGGGGGCGGGCAAGGGTGAAACCGTCAAGCTGCTCAATGAATGGATGGACCCGCGCCTGATCGAAGTGCGCACCTTCGACCAGCAGACCGACGAAGAACTGGCGCGTCCACCGGCCTGGCGCTACTGGCGGCAACTGCCGGCCAAGGGCCGCATGGGCATTTTCTTCGGCAACTGGTACAGCCAGATGCTGCAAGGCCGCGTGCATGGGCAGATCAAGGATGCGCGCCTGGACCAGGCCATCGCCGGCGCCGAACGTCTGGAAAAGATGCTCTGCGATGAAGGTGCGCTGATCTTCAAGTTCTGGTTCCACCTGTCCAAAAAACAGATGAAGGCGCGCCTCAAGGCCCTGGCCGACGACCCGCTGCACAGCTGGCGCATCAGCCCATTGGACTGGCAGCAGTCCAAGACCTACGACAAGTTTGTGCATTTCGGTGAGCGTGTACTGCGCCGCACCAGCCGCGATTACGCGCCGTGGCATGTGATCGAAGGCGTCGACCCCCATTACCGTGGGCTGACCGTGGGCAAGATCCTGCTGGATGGGCTGCAAAGTGCCCTGAAGCAGGCCAAGGTCAAGGCCAGCGGCATGAACCCGGCGCCGTTGCTTGCCTCGGTGGACCAAAAGAGCCTGCTCGACAGCCTCGACATGACCCTGCGCCTGGACAAGGATGATTACGAAGAACAACTGATTACCGAGCAGGCGCGCTTCTCTGGGCTGATGCGCGACAAACGCATGCGCAAGCACGCGTTGGTGAGTGTATTCGAGGGCAACGACGCGGCAGGCAAGGGCGGGGCGATCCGCCGTGTGGCGGCAGCACTGGACCCACGCCAGTACCACATCGTGCCGATTGCCGCGCCCAGCGAAGACGAACGGGCCCAGCCTTATCTGTGGCGGTTCTGGCAGAAGATCCCGGCGCGCGGCATGTTCACCGTGTTTGACCGCTCCTGGTACGGTCGCGTGCTGGTGGAGCGCATCGAAGGCTTCTGTACCCCAGCGGACTGGATGCGCGCCTATGGCGAGATCAATGACTTCGAAGAGCAACTGCGCGATGCGGGCGTGATCGTGGTCAAGTTCTGGCTGGCCATCGACAAGGAGACGCAGCTGGAACGCTTCCAGGCCCGTGAAGAAATCCCCTTCAAGCGCTTCAAGATTACTGAAGACGACTGGCGCAATCGCGACAAGTGGGACGACTACCGCGCGGCGGTGGGCGACATGGTTGACCGCACCAGCACCGAGGTGGCGCCTTGGACCCTGGTAGAAGCCAACGACAAACGCTGGGCGCGGGTCAAGGTGCTGCGCACCATCAACCGTGCGCTGGAAGAGGCGTTTGATAAAAGCGACAAGCACGACAAAAAGAAAAAGAAATAGCCTGTAGGAGCGAGCTTGCTCGCGAAAAACGTCAACGATAACGCGTGCTTCCTGAGTGAACGCGGCGCCTATTAGTTTTTCGCGAGCAAGCTCGCTCCTACAGAGAACCATAGAGGCCCCATGCTTTTGCATCCACGCAGTGAATGATCATCGCAGTCGGCCCGGCCCGGCTCTATCCTCGACCCACAACCACAAGATTGAGGTAGCCCATGCGTGAAGTAGTGATCGTCGACAGCGTGCGAACCGGCCTGGCCAAGTCCTTTCGCGGCAAGTTCAACCAGACCCGCCCCGATGACATGGCGGCCCATTGTGTCAATGCGCTGCTGGCCCGCAACGGTATCGACCCTGCGACGGTAGAAGACTGCATCGTCGGTGCCGGCTCCAACGAAGGCGCCCAGGGCTATAACATCGGGCGTAACGTGGCGGTGCTCTCGCAACTGGGCACCGGTACGGCGGGCATGACCCTCAACCGCTTCTGTTCGTCGGGCTTGCAGGCGATTGCCATTGCCGCCAACCAGATCGCTTCGGGCTGCAGCGACATCATTGTTGCCGGTGGCGTGGAGTCCATCAGCCTGACCATGAAGAGCGTCAACACCGATAACCTGATCAACCCGCTGCTTAAGGAACAGGTGCCGGGCATTTACTTGCCCATGGGCCAGACCGCCGAAATCGTTGCGCGCCGCTATCACGTCAGCCGCGAAGACCAGGATCTTTACGCGCTGCAAAGCCAGCAGCGCACCGCCCAGGCCCAGGCTGATGGCTTGTTCAACGATGAAATCGTGCCGATGGCGGTCAAGTACAAGGTGGAGGACAAGAACACTGGCGCGGTGCAGATCCTGGATGGCGTGGTCGACCGTGACGACTGCAACCGCCCGGACACCACCCTGGCCAGCCTCAGCGGCCTGAAGCCGGTATTTGCCGAGGATGGCTCGGTAACGGCAGGTAACTCCTCGCAGCTTTCCGACGGTGCGTCGATGACCCTGGTGATGAGCATGGAAAAAGCCTTGGCATTGGGGCTCAAGCCCAAGGCGTTCTTCCGTGGCTTTACCGTGGCCGGTTGCGAGCCGGATGAAATGGGCATTGGCCCGGTGTTCTCGGTGCCCAAGTTGCTCAAGGCCAAGGGTTTGCAGGTGGCGGATATCGACGTGTGGGAACTCAATGAAGCCTTTGCTTCCCAGTGCCTTTACGCACGCAATCGCTTGGAGATCGATAATGCCAAATACAATGTCAACGGCGGCTCGATTTCCATCGGGCACCCGTTCGGCATGACCGGCTCGCGGCAGGTGGGGCACCTGGTGCGCGAGCTGCAACGGCGCAACCTGCGTTACGGGATTGTCACCATGTGCGTGGGGGGCGGGATGGGCGCCACCGGACTCTTCGAAGCCGTACGCTGAGTCGGGTTGGAATACGGCCAATGTGGGAGCTGGCTTGCCTGCGATAGCGGTGGGCCAGCGACAGATTGGGCACAAATAAACCGCCATCGCAGGCAAGCCAGCTCCCCCATTCAAGACTGTGACGTATCCGAACTCAGTGACTTGCCCCTAGAATGCCTGTTCCACTTCCTCTGGCATCTGGGGCATTCATGCACATTTCTTCCGGCCGCTGGGTCTACGGTTTTTTCCTGACCCTGCTGACCGCGTTTCTGTGGGGCATTCTTCCGATCAAGCTCAAGCAAGTGTTGCAGGTGATGGATCCGATCACTGTGACTTGGTTTCGCCTCATGGTAGCGGGCACGTGCCTGTTCGTTTACCTGGCCGCCACCAAACGCCTGCCCAGCCGCAAAGTGCTTGGCCCCAAGGGTGGGTGGCTGGTGGGCATGGCGGTGTGTGGCCTGGTGGGCAACTACGTGTTGTACCTGGTGGGCCTGAAAATGCTCAGCCCGGGCACGGCGCAGTTGGTGGTGCAGATGGGGCCGATCTTTCTGATGGTAGCCAGTGTGTTTGTGTTCAAGGAGCGCTTCAGCCTGGGGCAGGGAGTGGGGTTGTTGGTGCTGATCGCAGGCTTTGGTTTGTTCTTCAACCAACGTCTGGTGGAATTGCTGACGTCCATGGGCACCTACACCGCCGGTGTGCTGACGATCCTGCTCGCCACCACCATCTGGGTGTTCTATGCACTGGGTCAGAAGCAGTTGCTGACGGTGTGGAATTCGCTGCAGGTGATGATGGTGATCTATCTGTCGTGCGCGCTGTTGCTCACCCCTTGGGCACATCCGCTGGAGGCGTTGCAGTTGAGCCCGCTGCAAGGCTGGCTGCTGCTGGCGTGCTGCATGAATACGCTGGTGGCCTACGGCGCATTTGCCGAAGCCCTGGCGCATTGGGAAGCCTCGCGGGTCAGTGCGACCCTGGCGTTGACGCCGTTGGTGACCTTTGTGGCGGTGGCAGTGTCGGCCTGGCTGTGGCCGGACTATGTGCAAGCCGAAGAGATCAATGCCTTGGGGTATGTGGGGGCGCTAGTGGTGGTGACGGGCTCGGCGATGGTGGCGCTGGCGCCTTCGCTGCTCGCCGGGCTCAGGGCCCGGCGGCTGCGGATGTCAGTTTAAGCGCCGAGCATGTTTTCCGGGCGTACCCACTGGTCAAACTCGGCATCGGTAAGATAGCCGAGTTCCAGTGCAGCCTCACGCAGTGTCAGCCCTTCGGCGTAAGCCTTCTTGGCGATCTCGGCCGACTTGTCGTAGCCGATATGCGGGTTGAGTGCAGTGACCAGCATCAGCCCACGCTCCAGGTGCTGGGCCATTTGCTCGGCGTCGGGTTCGAGGCCGGCAATGCAATGCTCCTGGAAATTGTTGCAGCCATCGGCCAGCAGGCGAATCGACTCCAGCAGGTTGTGGATGATCACCGGTTTGTACACGTTCAACTGCAAGTGCCCTTGGCTGGCGGCCATGCCGATGGTCACGTCGTTGCCCAGTACCTGGCAGGCCAGCATCGACAGCGCTTCGCACTGGGTCGGGTTGACCTTGCCGGGCATGATCGAACTGCCCGGTTCGTTGGCCGGCAACTTGACTTCGGCCAGCCCGGCGCGAGGGCCCGAACCCAGCAGGCGCAGGTCGTTGGCGATTTTCATCAGCGCCACGGCCAGAGTTTTCAGCGCGCCGTGCAGGGTCACCAGCGGCTCATGGCCGGAGAGGGCGGCGAATTTGTTCGGCGCGGTCACAAAGGGTAAACCCGACAACGCGGCCAGTTCGGAAGCAATCGCCTCGCCAAAGCCATGAGGGGCATTGAGGCCGGTGCCGACGGCAGTGCCGCCCTGGGCCAGCTCGCACACCGCGGGCAGGGCGCTGCGGATCGCACGCTCGGCGTAATCGAGCTGGGCGATAAACGCCGAAAGCTCCTGGCCGAAGGTGATCGGCGTGGCATCCATCATGTGGGTACGGCCGGTCTTGACCAGCTTCATATGCCGCGCGGCCAATTCCGCCAGGCCACCGGATAAGGTGGCGATCGCTGGCAGCAGTTGCTTGTTCACCGCTTGCACCGCAGCAATGCTCATGGCAGTAGGGAAGCAGTCGTTGGAACTCTGGGAACGGTTGACGTGATCGTTGGGGTGCACCGGGCTCTTGCCGCCGCGGTTGTTGCCGGCCAGTTCGTTGGCGCGGCCAGCGATCACTTCGTTGGCGTTCATGTTGCTCTGGGTGCCACTGCCGGTCTGCCAGACCACCAGCGGGAACTGGTCGTCGTGCTGGCCGTCCAGAACCTCGTCGGCAGCTTGCTCGATCAGGCGGGCAATATCGGCGGGCAGGTCGCCGTTACGGTCGTTGACCCGCGCCGCAGCCTTCTTGATCAAGGCCAAGGCATGCAATACCGCCAGCGGCATGCGCTGCTCGCCAATCGCGAAATTGACCAGCGAACGTTGGGTTTGCGCGCCCCAATAGGCGTCATCAGGGACCTGTACTTCCCCTAGGCTGTCGGTTTCGATACGGCTCATCGGTCACCCTCCTTATCCAGTCGTGATTGGTCAGTTTAGGCCCTGGCGGCCAGCGTGGGTTCCCTAAAAGCGCATTTGTGCCCTCGTGCCCCGTGAAACCAGGGCTTGCCGAGGGGTGGGGTTGAGCCGCGAGGTTTTTTAGGCGCAGAATGGTCGCCCTTGGGGTCTTACCTCGCCTGCTAGAAAAGGAAACTCGATGACTCGTCTTCGTGCCATCTGTACCGCGGTTGCTCTGGTTTGCGCCAGCGGCCAGGTTCTTGCCGATACCGCCAGCCACAACGCCAGTGCCGAAGCCTTCCTTACCCTGGCCCATGCTGACAAGCTGGGGACCCCGGTGTACATGCAAGTGCAGCAAATGTTCGCCCAGCGTTTCGAACAGACCAAGGCGCCTGCCGCCAAGCAGTCCGTACTGGACAGCTACCAGGCCAAGGCCAACGCCGCTCTGGACCAGGCCATCGGCTGGCCGAAGCTCAAGCCCGACATGGTCAAGCTCTACACCACCAACTTCAGCGAATCCGAGCTCAAGGACCTGGTAGCGTTCTACCAGTCGCCACTTGGCAAGAAAGTCCTGGAAAAAATGCCCCAGCTGACCCAGCAGTCGGCCCAGATGACCCAGGCCAAGCTGGAAAGCGCCGTACCGGTGGTGAACAAGCTGTTGGAAGACATGACCAACGAGCTGGCGCCAAAAGCCGCCGCACCGGCCAAGAAGAAGTAAGCAGGAATGACCATGCAACAGCGTATCGAAACGGCCCTTGCCGCCCTGGCCCCGGAGCATTTGAGCGTGCTGGATGAAAGCCACATGCACAGTCGTGGGTTGCAGACCCACTTCAAGGCCGTGCTGGTCAGCCAGCAGTTCGAGGGGCTTAACCGCGTCAAGCGCCACCAGAAGGTCTACGCCACCCTGGGTAGCCTGATGAGCGAATTTCATGCGCTGGCGCTGCATACCTATACGCCCGAAGAATGGGCGACAATCGGCGCAGCCCCGGCCTCGCCGACCTGCGCCGGCGGACATTGATGGGGTAACCCTGATAGAATCCGCAACGCGCCGCTTAGCCGGCGCGTTTTTTTTGCATCCGGTTCACCCCTTACGAGGGTAGCCACCTGGAGAGAACACCCATGACTCAACCGATTGTCGTGGCGGCACTGTACAAGTTCGTCACCCTCGAAGATTACGTCGCCCTGCGCGAGCCCCTGTTGCAGGCGATGGTCGATAACGGCATCAAAGGCACCTTGCTGATCGCCGAAGAAGGCATCAACGGCACCGTTTCCGGCAGCCGCGAAGGCATTGACGGCCTGATGGCCTGGCTCAAGAAAGACCCACGCATGGTCGACATCGACCACAAAGAGTCTTACTGCGACGACCAGCCGTTCTACCGCACCAAGGTCAAACTCAAGAAAGAGATCGTGACCCTGGGTGTCGAAGGCGTGGACCCGAACAAAAAGGTGGGTACCTACGTCGACCCGCAGGATTGGAACGCGCTGATCAGCGACCCGGAAGTATTGTTGATCGACACCCGTAACGACTACGAAGTGTCCATCGGCACCTTTGAAGGCGCAATCGACCCGAAAACCACCAGTTTTCGCGAATTTCCCGACTACATCAAAGCCCACTTCGACCCGGCCAAGCACAAGAAGGTCGCCATGTTCTGCACTGGCGGCATTCGCTGTGAGAAGGCGTCGAGCTACATGCTCAGCGAAGGCTTCGATGAGGTCTACCACCTCAAGGGCGGTATCCTGAAGTACCTCGAAGAGGTGCCCCAGGAAGAAACCAAATGGCAGGGCGACTGCTTTGTGTTCGACAATCGCGTGACCGTGCGCCACGACTTGAGCGAAGGCGACTACGATCAATGTCATGCCTGTCGCACACCGGTGAGCGTAGAAGACCGCGCCTCCGAGCATTATGTGGCCGGCATCAGTTGCCCCCATTGCTGGGATAAGCTGCCGGAGAAGACCCGTCGCAGTGCGATCGACCGCCAGAAGCAGATCGAACTGGCCAAGGCCCGCAACATGCCGCACCCGATTGGTTACAACTACAAGCAAACCCCTTCCGAGGCCTGAGCCATGTCTGCGCGCCTGCTCTATGTAATGGACCCGATGTGTTCCTGGTGCTGGGGCTTTGCCCCGGTGGCACAAGCGCTGGTGGAGCAGGCCCAGGCGGCCGGCGTGGACGTGCACCTGGTGGTGGGCGGCTTGCGCACCGGCAGCGGCGCGGCGCTGGAGCCGACTACCCGGCGCTACATCCTTGAACACTGGCAGGCCGTCACCGACGCCACCGGCCAGCCGTTCAAGCGAGAAGGCGCATTGCCCGACGGGTTTGTCTATGACACCGAGCCTGCGTGCCGCGCTATCGTCACCGCACGCAGCCTGGCGCCGGATTGCGCCTGGAAGCTGCTGGGGCTGATCCAGCGTGCGTTCTATGTCGAAGGCCGGGACGTGACGCTCGCCCCTGTGCTGGTGGAGCTGGCCGAACAGGCCGGTATTCCACGTATCGAGTTTGCCGGCGAGTTCGACCGTGCCGATCAGCACGCGGCCACGGCGGCCGATTTCACCTGGGTGCAGGACCTGGGCATTGCCGGGTTTCCGACCCTGCTGGCCGAGCGCAACGGCCAGTTGGCTTTGCTGACCAATGGTTACCAGCCGCTGTCCGAGCTGTCGCCGTTACTCGCTCGATGGTTGGAGCGAGCTGCCTGTGTATGAACAGCCTCCACGCACCGACCGCCTGACCTGGGCGGAAATTCGCCGCCTGGCCCTGCGTCACAAAAAATCCCTGTGGGTCGCCAACAGTGTCGCCGTGCTCGCCACCCTGTGCAGCGTGCCTATCCCGCTGTTGTTGCCGTTGCTGGTCGACGAAGTGCTACTGGGCCATGGCGATGCCGCCCTCAAGGTGATGAACCACGCGTTGCCCCTGGGCTGGCAAAAAGCGGCTGGCTATATCGGCCTGATGCTCTTGGTCACCCTGGCCCTGCGTTGCGGCGCGTTGGTGTTCAACGTGGTGCAGGCGCGGCTGTTTGCGCGCTTGGCCAAGGACATCGTGTACCGCATCCGCGTGCGCCTGATCGAGCGTCTCAAGCGCATCTCCCTGGGTGAGTACGAAAGCCTGGGCAGCGGTACGGTCACCACCCACTTGGTGACCGACCTGGACACCCTGGACAAATTCGTCGGCGAAACCCTCAGCCGCTTCCTGGTGGCGATGCTGACCCTGGTCGGCACCTCGGCGATCCTGGTGTGGATGCATTGGCAACTGGCGTTGTTGATCCTGTTGTTCAACCCGTTGGTGATCTACGCCACGGTGCAGTTGGGCAAGCGCGTCAAGCACCTCAAGAAGCTGGAAAACGACAGTACTTCACGCTTTACCCAGGCGCTGACCGAAACCCTCGATGCCATACAGGAAGTACGTGCTGGCAACCGCCAGGGCTTTTTCCTCGGGCGGCTGGGCCAGCGTGCCCAGGAAGTGCGTGACTACGCCATTCATTCCCAATGGAAAACCGACGCGTCGAGCCGCGCCAGTGGCTTGCTGTTCCAGTTCGGTATCGACATCTTCCGCGCCGCGGCCATGCTCACCGTGCTGTTTTCCGACCTGTCCATCGGCCAGATGCTCGCGGTGTTCAGTTACCTGTGGTTCATGATTGGCCCGGTGGAACAATTGCTGAACCTGCAATACGCCTATTACGCGGCAGGCGGCGCGCTGTCGCGCATCAACGAGCTGCTGGCGCGTGCCGATGAGCCGCAATACCCAGGCGGCGCAGACCCGTTCAGCGGGCGCGAGACGGTCGGCATCGAAGTGCGTGGCCTCGACTTCGGCTACGGCGAAGAGCTGGTACTCAACCAGTTGAACCTGGCCATCGCACCGGGTGAAAAGGTGGCAATTGTCGGCGCCAGCGGCGGCGGTAAAAGCACCCTGGTGCAACTGTTGCTGGGGCTCTACACGCCGCAGGCCGGCAGCATTCGTTTTGGCACTGCCACCCAGCAGGAGATCGGCCTGGAGACCATCCGCGAAAACGTCGCGGTGGTGCTGCAACATCCTGCGCTGTTCAACGATACCGTGCGCGCCAACCTGACCATGGGCCGCACCCGCACCGATCAAGCCTGCTGGCAGGCGCTGGAAATCGCCCAACTGGATGCTACTGTCAAGGCATTGCCCTTGGGCCTGGACAGCGTGGTCGGGCGTTCGGGCGTGCGCTTTTCCGGTGGCCAGCGGCAACGCCTGGCCATTGCCCGCATGGTGCTCGCCGAGCCTAAAGTGGTGATTCTGGACGAGGCCACCTCCGCATTGGACGCGGCGACCGAGTACAACCTGCACCAGGCACTGGCGCGGTTTCTCAGCGGGCGTACTACACTGATCATCGCCCACCGGCTGTCTGCGGTGAAGCAGGCTGACCGAGTGCTGGTGTTCGATGGCGGGCACATTGCCGAGGATGGTGACCATCAGCAGTTGATTGCCGATGGCGGGCTGTACGCCAAACTGTACGGACACTTGCAACAAGTGCGTTGATTTAGCTTAGGCTGTGCTATCGGGAGCGGATTTTCGCGTGCGTATCAAGCTGTGCATGTGTAAGGGACTTCATGAAGCAAAAGCGGACTCTCGGAACGCCACGCCTGCTGGGTATTGTCTGGCCCTTTATCGCCGTCGTGTTGTTCCAGGCATTGTTAGGCTGCGTCAGTCTCTACGTGCTTTCGGCAGTGCGGGGCTATGTGGCGGGCGAAAGCCTGTGGTCCAAGGGCCAGAAGGATGCCATCTACTACCTGACCCTCTACGCCGATAACCGCAACGACGCCACCTACCTCAAATACCAGCAGGCCATTGCCGTGCCCCAGGGTGGGCATGAATTGCGCATTGCTCTGGACCGTCCCACCCCCGATACGGACGCGGCCCGCTTGGGCATTCTCAAGGGCGGTAATCATCCGGACGACGTTTCCAGCCTGATCTGGCTATACCTCAACTTCCGTCATTTCAGCTACCTGGAAAAAGCCATTGAGCTGTGGACGGTGGGCGACGGCTACCTCGTGCAGCTCGATGAGCTGGCTCAGGAGATGCACGGCGCCATTACCTCCGGCTACGTCAGCAGTGACGATGTCCATCATTGGAAGGCGCGCATCACGGCCATCAATGAAGGGGTGACGCCCGCTGCCAAGGCGTTCAGCGATGCCCTGGGCGAAGGTTCGCGGATGATCCTGCGCCTGTTGTTGATCACCAACCTGGCGACTGCCTTGGGCCTGATCGTGTTGGCGCTGCTGCGCACCCACAAGTTGCTGGCCCAGCGTCATGCCTTTGCCGATGCGCTGCAAGCGGAGAAGGAGCGGGCGCAGATCACATTGGAGTCGATTGGCGACGGGGTGATTACCACCGACGTCGACGGGGCCATTGCCTATATGAACCCTGCAGCCGAAGCGTTGACCCACTGGCGCTCGGAGCAAGCCCAGGGCCTGCCGCTGGCGGCGCTGTTCAAGCTTTTGAATGAAAACGCCGAGCCCGACGGTTTCACACTGATTGAACACATCGTCAAAGGCCAGTTCAGCGGCGGCAGCGAGCATTCCAAGCTGATCCAGCGCCTGGACGGCAGCACCGTCTCGGTCACTCTGGTGGGCGCGCCGATCCGCAGTGCCGGCAAGGTCAGCGGTGCGGTCCTGGTGCTGCATGACATGACCCAGGAACGCCAGTACATCGCCAACCTTTCATGGCAGGCCACCCACGACGCGTTGACTGGCCTGGCTAACCGTCGCGAGTTCGAGTTCCGCCTTGAACAGGTGCTGCAACAGGTCGCGCGCCAGCAAAGTGGGCGACATGCCTTGATGTTCCTCGACCTCGACCAGTTCAAGCTGGTCAATGACACCTGTGGCCATGCCGCGGGCGATGAACTGCTGCGCCACATCTGCGCGTTGCTGCAGTCGGACCTGCGCGAGGGCGACACCCTGGCTCGGTTGGGCGGCGACGAGTTTGGTATCCTGCTGGAGAACTGCCCGGCGCCGGTGGCGGAAAAAATCGCCGAGAGCCTGCGCCACACTGTGCAGAGCTTGCACTTCGTGTGGAAGGGTCGGCCCTTCATGACCACCGTCAGCATCGGCCTGGTGCATATCTCGCAAACCCCGACCACCCTGGAAACCTCCCTGCGTGCCGCCGACATGGCGTGCTACATGGCCAAGGAAAAGGGGCGCAACCGGGTGCAGGTCTACCATGTCGACGACTCGGAGTTGTCTCTGCGGTTTGGCGAGATGGCCTGGGTACAGCGGCTGCATATTGCGCTTGAGGAAGACCGCTTTTGCCTTTACGCCCAGGAAATTGCGCCTTTGGGCCCTACCGACGCCGGCAGTGGGCACATCGAAATTCTCTTGCGCCTGCATGACGAAGCGGGGCGGATCATTTTGCCCAACAGTTTTATTCCGGCGGCCGAACGCTACGGGTTGATGACGTCCCTGGATCGTTGGGTAGTGGAAAACGTATTCAAGATTATCGCCCGTTGCATGCATGAGCGCCCGGGCCGCCCCATGGCCATGTGTGCGATTAATCTGTCAGGCATAACCATTGGCGATGATGACTTTTTAGGTTTTTTGCGTCAGAAATTCGATACTTACAACATTCCACCGGAAATGATTTGTTTTGAAATAACTGAAACCAGCGCTATAGCCAATTTGGGCAGCGCGATTCGGTTTATTAATGAACTCAAAGCGTTAGGGTGCCATTTCTCACTCGATGATTTTTGCGCCGGAATGTCCTCATTCGCATATTTGAAACATTTACCTGTAGACTTCCTGAAGATCGATGGAAGTTTCGTAAAGGATATGCTGGACGACCCGATTAACCGCGCCATGGTCGAAGTGATCAACCACATCGGCCACGTCATGGGTAAGCGCACGATTGCCGAGTTTGTTGAAACACCCCAGATCGAACAGGCTTTACTTGAGATAGGTGTGGATTACGCTCAGGGCTACCTGATTGAACGCCCGCAATTGTTTACCTTTGATAGCTTGCAGTGCCGACCTGAGCGGCCGCAGCCACTGTTATTCAAGGCGCCCGGCACTTTCCGCTGAAACATTTGCTGGTCTGTACAATCACACTTGAAAAGGAGCCCCACAGTGATCGACACATTCAACAGAACCGGCCCGCTTATGGAAGCCTCCAGTTACCCCGCCTGGGCGCAGCAATTGATCCAGGACTGTAGCGAGAGCAAGCGTCGGGTTGTCGAGCACGAACTGTATCAGCGCATGCGTGACAACGCCCTCAGCGCCAAGACCATGCGCCACTACCTGATTGGTGGTTGGCCGGTGGTGGAACAGTTTGCCTTGTACATGGCGCAGAACCTGACCAAGACCAAGTTTGCCCGTCATCCTGGGGAGGATATGGCGCGCCGTTGGCTCATGCGCAATATCCGCGTGGAGCTCAACCATGCCGACTATTGGGTCAATTGGGCGCGGGCTCACGGCGTCAGCCTTGAAGAACTGCAAGCGCAGGAGGTGCCGCCTGAGTTGCACGCCCTGAGTCATTGGTGCTGGCACACCAGCTCGGCGGATGCGTTGATCGTCGCGATTGCCGCCACCAACTACGCGATCGAGGGGGCGACGGGGGAGTGGTCCGCCGTGGTCTGCTCTACCGGTGTGTATGCTGCCGCCTTCCCTGAGGAAGATCGCAAGCGGGCGATGAAGTGGCTGAAGATGCACGCCCAGTACGATGACGCCCACCCTTGGGAAGCCCTGGAAATCATCTGCACGCTGGCCGGGACCAACCCGAGCAAGGCCCTGCAGGAAGAGTTGCGCCAGGCGGTATGCAAGAGCTACGACTACATGCACTTGTTCCTGGAAAGCTGCATGCGTCTAGAGCATACAGAGAAAGACAAGGCGCCAGCCGTTCGCGAGCGCCCTGTGCGCATCGCCAGCGAGGCGTAGCGGTAACTGTGGCGAGGGAGCAATCTCCCTCGCCACAATTGACTTTACCCCGCCATCGCCAAGCGGTTACGACCTTCGCGCTTGGCCACATACAACGCATTGTCGGCCCGACGCAGCAGGCTTTCAGCCGACTCGGCCGCCAGCAGCGTCGAGCAGCCGAGGCTCACGGTCAGTTCTATTCGCGTGCCCTCCACCCAGTAGTCCTGGGCTTGTGCCGCCTGGCGCAGGCGCTCTCCCACCATCCTCGCGGCATCGCGACCGGTGTTGGACAGCAGGATCAAAAACTCCTCCCCGCCAAACCGGAACACCATGTCCACGTTGCGCAGCTGGCGTTTGATCGCTCCGGCCACGGCGCGCAGCACGCTGTCGCCCGCGGCATGCCCATGGGTGTCGTTGATTTTCTTGAAGTGGTCGATGTCCAGCATCAACAACGACAGCGGGTGCAAATGCCGGCGTGCCATGTCGATTTCTCTCTGCAGCGTCTGGTCCATGGCCACACGGTTGCCGGTTTCGGTCAACGGGTCACGCAGGGCGCTGCGGGTGGCGGCGCGGTAGAGCAGGGCGTTGCGCATCGGATAAAGCAAGGTCACCAGCAGGAGTTCGAGCTGGCTCAGTTCTTCTTCAAGCAACCGCTGGTTGCGACGAAAGACCAGTTCCCCCAGATGCTCGCCTTCATGGCTCAGGGTGTAGCTGACGGAGTGATGACCCCGGTGGCCAAACTCCAGGCGCAGGTCGCTGGCGGCGTGACGGTATTGCAACGCGTCCAGCGGCACCAGGCGCTGAACCTCACGAAAGAACAGGCCCAAGATGCGCTCCGGCTCCAGGCTGGTCTGCAACTGCTGGTTAAGTTGCTGGCGAAGTTCAGCGAGGGTGGCGGGGCGGCGTGGGCGCAAGGATGGCTGGCCAAATCCCAGGCGTTGCAATTTGGCACTGTCAAAGTCAATTGCGTTGGTCTGGGTAGGGGTTTTCATAAGCGCGTGGCCTCTAAGCACTGGGCTGTCTTACAGGCGGGATGAGGGTGGCGAGTGCCAAGCGTCTTACTGATCCTTCAGTTCCGTAAAACATTGGAAACAGTTTAAACCGCTTTTCTTTGGGTTATAACCCCGGGGCACTGCCGCACGTCTTGTCATCGCCGAACCTGCTTGAACAGTACTGGAGCGAGATTCATGCCAAGTGTATTTGGTTGGTAAAAATCCTTATAAATCAATTAACTAATTTTTAAGTAAGAAAAGTCTGTTAAAGCATGGCGCCAGTTATTTGGCTGATTGGGGCCGGCATTACTGCCGGCCCGGTTAACCTTACTGTTTCGGTGGGGCGAGTTGTTTGTCGCAAATAAACAACGCTTCGGTTATCCGCACACAACGTACACTATCCCTCATCACTACTAGACCAAGGTGGTACGGTCGATCTGCGCGATGGAGGTGACCCCGGTCAGGGTCATGGCCACGCGCATTTCCTTGGCGAAGATGTCCAGCAGGTTCTCTACCCCATGCTGGCCCTCGGCGGCCAGCGCATAGGCGGTGGCACGCCCTAGCAGGCACGCCTTGGCACCCAGGGCTAGCATGCGCACCACGTCGAGCCCGGAGCGAATGCCCGAGTCCACCAGCACGGTCAGGTCATCGCCTACCGCTTCGGCAATCGGCGGCAACGCCTTGGCCGTGGAGAGCACCCCGTCGAGCTGGCGGCCGCCATGGTTGGAGACCACGATGCCGTCGGCCCCGAAACTCACCGCGTCCTTGGCGTCCTGCGGGTCGAGGATGCCCTTGATGATCATCGGGCCTTTCCAGAACTCGCGGATCCATTCCAGGTCTTTCCAACTGATCGATGGGTCGAAGTTGTTGGCCAGCCAGCCAATGTAGTCCTCCAGGTGGGTGGGTTTGCCCAGGTATTTGGAGATATTGCCCAAGTCGTGGGGGCGGCCCATCAAGCCCACATCGAAGGCCCATTGCGGCTTGGTCACTGCCTGCAACATGCGCCGCTGCGCCGCGTAGGGGCCGGACATGCCGGAGTGAGCGTCACGGTAGCGTGCGCCCGGTGTCGGCATGTCAACGGTGAACACCAGCGTTGTCACCCCGGCGGCCTGCGCCCGCTCCAGGGCGTTGCGCATGAAGCCGCGATCCTTGAGCACATACAGCTGGAACCAGATCGACTGCGGGCTTTGCGAGGCCACTTCCTCAATCGAACACACCGACACTGTCGACAGGCAAAAAGGGATGTTTTTGTTGGCCGCCGCCTTGGCTGCTTGCACTTCACCGCGTCGCGCATACATGCCGGTCAGCCCGACGGGGCTGAGGATGACCGGCATCGCCAGTTCCGTGCCGAACAAATGGGTGCTCAGGCTCAGGTTGTCGACATTGCGCAGGATGCGTTGGCGCAGGCTGATCTCGGCCAGGTCCGAACTGTTGGCGCGCAGCGTGTGCTCGGCGTAGGCGCCGCCGTCGATGTAATCGAACAGAAAGCGCGGCAACTTGCGCTTGGCCGCAGCGCGGTAGTCGGAAGCGGACGAGATGATCATCGACGGTGTCTCCACAGGGCAAAGTGCTACACCCTAAGCAAAGTTATGCCATGATGAAAACAACTTTTATCACTGCCATTCAGTCGTTACAGGAATACTGATGAACCTACGAACACTGCGTGCGTTTGTCGAAGTGGTGCGCCAGGGTGGGTTCTCCCAGGCGGCCGAAGTGGTTGCCCTGACCCAGTCCACCGTCAGCAAAGCGGTCAAGACCCTTGAGGACGAATTAGGCATGCCGCTGCTCAATCGCCTTGGCCACAAGAACGAACTCACCGCCGCCGGCGAAATTGCCTACCGCCGCGCCTTGGTAATGCTCGCCGAACGCACCGACCTGATGGCTGAAATCAACGACCTGCGCGGTCTCAAGCGCGGCGTGCTGCGCATCGGTCTGCCGCCGGTAGGGTGCGGCGTGCTGTTCGCGGCCATGTTTGCCACTTACCGCAGCCGCTACCCGGGCATCGACATCGAACTGACCGAATACGGCAGTAAAAGGCTGCGCGAATGCCTGGAAGCGGGGGAGGTTGACCTCGCCGCCTTGCTGCTACCGGTTGATGAAGGCTTCGACTACCAACCGGTGCGCAACGAGCCATTGATCGCCGTGTTGCCCATGGGCCACCCATTGGCCCGGCGCAAGCGCATCGACTTCACCGACCTGGCCGACTCGCCGTTCATCCTGTTCGAAGCCGGCTTTGCCCTCAACGCCAAGATCCTCAGCGCCTGCGAACGTAAAGGCGTGACACCCAAAGTCACCGCTCGCAGTGGGCAAATAGACTTTATCGTCGACCTGGTCACCGCCGGGCTGGGCGTCGCCTTCCTGCCCCGGATGCTGGCGCACAAACACCAACACCCCGGCATCGCCTTGATCCCCCTGGACGAACCCCACACCGATTGGCACATCGCCCTGGCCTGGCGCGCCAGCGCTCACCTGCCACCGGCAGCGCGGGCCTGGTTGGAACTGGCCAGGGAACCGTCGTATTCAAGCGAACAGGGGGGCGATTTGCGGAAAATTTCTGGGGACGCTTGACTTCTTCTTTTTAATCAGTAACATACGGCGCATTCCGCGATAGCTCAGTTGGTAGAGCAAATGACTGTTAATCATTGGGTCCCTGGTTCGAGTCCAGGTCGTGGAGCCAGATAGAGAAAAGCCTGCAGAGATGCAGGCTTTTTTTTGCTTGGGATTTGACCCAGCAATCCAGACGCTTAGCGCGCTTCCTATGACGCCATCAATGGGCATGATCCGCATGCTTATTTGAAGGCCGTGCTCACGCGCCTGCCGTTGCAGCGGGCGAGTGAGATTGAAGCGGCTTGGTCCTACGCGATTTTGATTACTACCTTACCAAAGGCGCCTCTGGCCAGATGTTCGTACGCTTCGCGTGCTTGATCAAATGGATACACGTGGTCGATTACCGGGCGAATCTTGTGCTCGTTCAAGAATTCGTTCATTCGGTCAAATGACGAGCGTGGAGCAACGGCTATGCCGCGAATCGTTGTTTGCCGGAAAATCATAGGCATCAGGTTCAAGGCGGAGGTCTGGCCTGTCAGAAAGCCGATCTGTGCAATACGTCCACCTGCCTTTGTCGCAGCAATCGATTGGTTGATGCCGTCCCCGCCCGCCACATCCAGCAGCAGATCCACTCCCTTGCCGTCAGTGAGCTTCAGAACTTCCTCTGCCCACTCAGGGGTGGTGCGATAATTCACACCCGCAACCGCGCCCAGTTTTTTTACAGCTTCCAGATTGCCATCACGGCTGGAGGTGACGATAACCTTGGCTCCCAAAGCGGTAGCAATTTGTGCTGCAAAAACAGAAACACCTCCAGAACCCTGAACCAAAACGGTTTGGCCGGCCTCTATCTGGCCATAGTCGACGAGCGCATACCACGCCGTCAGAGCAGCAATTGGAAGGGTCGCTGCTTCCTCATCAGACATATTGTCGGGGGCACGTACTGCGCTGTCTTCATGGATGATCATGTATTGCGCCAGACCACCAGGCAATGGCGAGCCGAAGCAGTAGTTGGGTTCATCTGGCCCAGGCATGCCGTCCAACCAACGGGAGTAGAGGTGTGAGTTGACCCGATCTCCGATAGCAAAGCGGCTGACACCTTCACCTACTGCCACGACAGTTCCCGCCGCATCGCTGACGGGGATCAGCGGCTTGGGCACCCTGTGAGGTTCATAGATGCCGTCAACGATGGCCTTGTCCCGGAAATTGAGTGATACAGCGCCTACTTTAACCAGCAGCTCACCCGCTCGGGGCACGGGGGTTTCCGTTTCGCCCTGCACGAGATTATCCAAGCCGAAATCTTTTAGAAGCCACGCTTTCATTTTCTGTCTCCAACAATTTTGAATGTGCAGGGGAGCAAAGCTCCTCCTTTACGCTGAGGACATTGTTAAGGTTTCGCGGCCCTGGATAAATGTGCAGAAAGCAACAGGATTGTTATCCTGATAAGCAACAATCATCCAGTTAACTCGCTTCCCGAGAAGAGACTTATGGAGCTTCTACAGTCGATGCAAGTATTCGCCAAGCTAGCGGAGTTGGGGAGCTTCACCAAAGTCGCTGAGGCAATGCAGGCCGGGCGACCGCACGTCACACGCACCATTCAGGATCTGGAAGCCTCGCTGGGTGTCCGTCTGTTCCAGCGCACTACGCGTAAAGTAAAACTGACTGCTGAGGGAGAGCGGTTTTACGAACGGGTCAAAGAGATTTTGGCAACCATCGCAGAAACCACTTCCATGTTTGACCGTAGTGGATCGACGTTGCGAGGGCGGCTTCGAATTGACATCCCGACTGCATTTTCCCAGCACAGCTTCATGGAAAACCTTAAGAGGTTTACCGAGGCATTTCCCGAAATAGAGCTTGTGCTAGGCGTGTCCGACCGTACGGTAGATCTCGTAGCCGAGGGCATCGACTGTGTATTGCGAATGGGTGAACTTCCGGATTCAAGCATGGTGGCTAGAGAAATTGGCACCGCCACCATGGTGACCTGTGCGTCTGCAGGTTATCTCCAAGCCTGCGGTGCACCCATAACCCTACAAGATCTAGTAGACCACCAATGTGTCAGCTTCCTTTCCGGTCAAAATAACAGACCGCTGCCTTGGCACTTCTCGGTAGACGGCGAAGATCGTCCACATACGCCTCGGCGTGGAATCACCGTGAATGAGTCGAATGCCTACGTTCAATGCGGTGTTGCAGGCTTCGGCATTGTTCAAGCGCCTGGAATCGCCGTTGAGACATTCCTCGCAAGCGGAGAACTGATCGAAGTGCTCAAGGCATTTCGTCCAAAGCCTCGCCTGGTTTCCGTGCTTTATCCAAGCAGAACGCATCTTGCGCCTCAGGTCGAGGCATTTGTGGATTGGCTGAAGGAACATTTTCCGGTGCTACACCCCAGCTGGTTCACAGCGCACTAACCATTGTTTTGTAGTGGGACTAGTCGTAACTGGCCAATGTTGATTTTGTCCAAGTCTGGCCTCCTAGCTTCCTGAGGGCGGCAAGGCGTCAGTTCTCCATAGGCGTAGGAACACCCATTCACCTGGTGCTAGCGAATGTGGCCGCGGAAGTATCAACGGCCTTTAATAATTCACTATTATAAAAAGCTATGATTCAGTGCATAGGTGTATACGCTAACTCAAAACCACCATTGATAACGAACTGAACGCCCATACAAACCAGTAGAAAACCAACGACGCGGGAAATTGCATCGATTCCTGACTCACCAAGCACTTTCATGATTCGCCCCGAACATCGTAAAGCTATCCAGAAAATAAGCGCAGTAATGATGAATACGGTTGCGGCTGCAAGGTGAATGACGAGTGGCAGGGTCTGGTAGGTCGACTGCAGGGTAGAGGCGGAGCTGATAAGCAACGCTATCGTGCCGGGGCCTGCTGCACCAGGAAGAGCTAAAGGTACAAATGACAGATCGCGGAAATGTGGGGTTGATTTCTCTTTCTCTGAAAGGAAATCTTTCTGAACCTCTGTTTCGTCAGGTGTCGTTGCTGGAAAAAGCATGGCGAAACCGATGTAGGTAACGATCAGGCCTCCGGCTATTCTCAAGCCGGGGACAGATATTCCGAATACCTGCATTACCAGGCTGCCTCCGTAGAAGCTGACAAACATAATCAGAGCTACATATAAGCTTGCCTTCAGGATTTGCCGGTTACGCTCTACTGTAGGCAGCTTTCCTCCAAGGCCTAGTAAAAGGGAGATGCTAGTTAGAGGATTGGCCATAGGAAGCAGGGCCAATAGTCCAATAAGAACATGATGAAAGTAATTGCCCATAGTGTTTTTACTCGGTTATGCAACGAATAGGAGGCTATAAGATTATTAAGGTCGTACGTCATCTGCCCTAACGAACCGATATCAAGTCAGGACTCAATCGGGGAAGTATTTTTTTGCCTCTTCCGTGGTATAGCGCAGAAAGATCTGCACCGCCTGCGGAATCAAGCGCCGTGACAGTAAAAAAGCATACAGCGACATGTTCTGGAGGGTATAGCCAGGTAAAACACGTACCAGTTTTCCGCTCTCTACGGCCTCATTGGCGCTGGGCAAATTGAACTGCGCGATGCCAAGTCCGCGCAGAGTAAGATCCATGCGCGCATCGTTCGGTGTGGCAAGCAGGATGGCTTGCACCGGCATCAGGTGTTTATGTCCTTGGGGGTCGATCAGCTCCCACTCGGGTTCTCCCTGACGTCCAAGGCAGGGCCATTGCAGGAGATCGTCCGGTACACGGGGAGGTTTCCTGCCGGCCAGTAACAGGGGAGAAGCGAATAACCCTTGTGGCATTGAACAGATTGGCCGAGCAACCAGCGACTTGTTAATCACTTCGGCGCGGCGATGACTGAAGTAGACATCCACTGGCTCTTCAATGGGGTTTGGCACGCGTGTGCTGGCCTCCACTTCAAAATGAATTTCGTGCTGTTCTTCCAGCATTCGAGCGATAGCCGGGTTGATAAACCAGTGCACAACCTCGGGCGATCCGACGACCCGGATACGTCCTCTAATTTTTCCATCATCCGACTTGATCGCGCTTTCAACCTCCTGAAGGCCTTCGAACAAGGGCGCGATTTCGCTATAGAGCCGCTCGCCCGGGTCCGTCAATCGCATAGAGGGCATCCGATTGAACAAGCGCAGACCCAGATGCTCCTCCAGCCGGGTCACGGCGCGACTGATGCTTGAAGTGTTCTGCCCAAGCCGTTCAGCCGCACGGCTGAAGTTCAATGTTTGCGCGGCAACGAGGAAGGTGTGGTATTCGCTCCACATGGCGTTGCTTTTATGCAATGTATAGTTGCTCCATATGGCATGGCTAAAATTAATAGGCTAACACTATCATCACCAAGTCTGAGAGCCATTTAGCGTATAGGAGTTCAACTGTGACCTCGATAAATCGTATTTTTGCCAGCCTAGTTGCCTTGATGGGGCTGGGGCTATTGTTAGGTGGAGCTTACCTCTTAACCCTTGGCGGATCGTTTTATTACGTGCTGGCCGGATGGGCTTATCTGAGCGCTGGCGTCATGCTTTGGCGTAGGCAAGTTTGTGGAGTATGGCTGCTGGTAGCGGTTGCCGTGCTGAGTGTTCCATGGGCGCTCTGGGAGTCAGGCACGTTCTATTGGGCGCTGTTTCCACGCCTGCTCGTACCGGCAGCGTTGGCGAGCATCGGCTTGCTCCTGTTATCCACTTGGTCGCCTGCGGACTCCCGGCGTCGGATACGCGGCCTGGGTGTACTAGCGCTATTAGGGACGGCTGTGTTCTTTGGGTTTGCCTTTACTCCACATGGTGTCGTCTCTCCTGTCTCGGGCACACCTTTTACTGCAGCAGCCACAAACACCACGCCTTCAAATTGGTCCGCATATGGCCGAACCACTGCGGGTACGCGCTACGCGCCCTTTACGCAGATCAACCGTGACAACGTTCAGGACCTGAAAGTGGCCTGGACGTATCGTACCGGCGCGAAGATCCAGTTGGACAAGGGCGCCGTGGATTCGAACACCCCATTGCAAATTGAAGATACGTTGTTCACTTGCACACCCGATGATCGCATTGCTGCCATCGATGCAGATACGGGGGTAGAACGTTGGAAATTCGATACCCATAGTGCATCTCCTATCTGGAACCGTTGCCGCGGCCTGGGTTACTACAAGCTCAAGGAGGCGCCGGCTGATGGCGTCTGTGCGGAACGAATCGTCAATTCCACCATCGATGCGCGCCTGATAGAACTAGATGCCAAGACCGGCAAGCAGTGCCCAGGTTTTGGCAGCGACGGCGTCGTCGACCTGAAGCAGGGCATGGGCGACGTTAAGCCTGGGTTCTACTTTCAGACTTCCGCGCCGCTGGTGGCGCGCGACTACATTATTATCAGTGGCTGGGTAGTTGATAACTACAGTCGCGGTGAGCCGTCAGGCGTGATCCGCGCCTTTGATGCCCGCACCGGCGCACTGGCATGGGCGTGGGACCTGGGCAACCCGGACATAACCGGTTTGCCACCGGCGGGGCAGACCTACACGCCCGGCACGCCCAACATGTGGACCGCCGCTGCCTATGACGACCAGTTGGGTCTTATCTATGCGCCGCTGGGAAATGCCACGCCGGACTTTTTCGGCATGGAGCGACCACCACACTCGGATGAATACAACTCTTCCCTTGTCGCCCTCGATATCATGACGGGCCGCCCGAAATGGAAATTCCAGACCGTCCATCACGACATCTGGGACTACGACTTGCCTTCTCAACCCGCGCTGGTCGATTTGCCTGACGGCCAAGGCGGAACCATCCCCGGGGTATTGCAAACCACCAAGCGTGGCCAGCTTTTCCTGCTAAATCGCGCCACCGGAGAGCCGATTGCGGACGTCGTCGAAAAGCCCGTGCCTACGGCCGGTGCGGTACCTGAAGAAAAGCTTTCGCCTACACAGCCTTATTCGGTAGGGATGCCGACTATCGGTGCCGAACACCTCACCGAGAAGAAGATGTGGGGGGCAACCATGTTCGACCAACTCATGTGCCGCATCATGTTCAAGCAACTGCGCTACGAGGGCGACTTCACGCCGATCGGTCTGACCAAGGCGCTGGATCAGCCCGGCAATATCGGAGGATTCAACTGGGGTAGCGTCTCCTACGACCCCGTTAATCATCTGGCTTATATGAACGATATCCGGGTGCCGAACATCTTTTGGCTGATGCCTCGTGATGAATTCAATACTTGGACAAAAACCCACCAGATCGAGGTGAGCGGACATGGGCCGTCACCGCAGTTGAAAACACCTTACGGTCAAGCCATTTATATCTGGATGTCATCCCTAGGGGTTCCGTGCAACCAGCCACCCTATGGGACCGTCACGGCGGTCGATCTGAATACGCACAAGGTGGCCTGGCAAGTGCCGGCTGGCACCACAGAGCAATTGGGGCCACTGGGTATCGCATCACACCTGCCCATGCCCATGGGCATGCCAACTTATGCAGGAACGATGACCACGGCAGGCGGCCTCGTATTCTTTGCCGGTTATCAGGACTACTACATCCGGGCATACGACGGGCAAAGTGGCAAACTCGTCTGGGAACATGAATTACCGGTCGGCGCCAGCGCCACGCCGATCTCCTACGTCTCGCCGACGACGGGCAAACAGTACGTTGTCATTTCCGTAGGCGGGGCAGCGCATTCTCCCGACACCGGTGACTATGTAATGGCCTTCAGCCTTCCGACATCCCAACCGTGAAGCGTCTGCAGCGACAGCAAAAGAAGGCGTTACCTGTACATGGCCAGCGCTGAATACGTGTTCAAAGCTGACGAGAAACCGGCGATGGCGGGCAGTCCTTATAAGCCCAGGCTGTCGCCGGCCAGGCGTGGCATATATTTTGTCGTAGGCTTATTCCTCGGGACCTGCACGACGCTGTGCAACGGCCTGGTGGCGAGCAATCTAGGCGTAATCTCTGGCTCTATTGGCGAGTACACGGCTCAGGTCTCGTGGTTGGTGGCAGTTTTTTTGGCGATCAATGCCAGCGCCAACCTGACCTTGGTCAAGGCCCGGATGCAGTTCGGAATCCCTTTGGTCACGGCAAGCATTGTCGGTACCTACATCGCTGCCTGTGTGCTGCAGTTACTGTGGCCCACTTTGACAGCTGCGGTCATTGCCACGGCGATCAACGGCTTGATGTGCGCGACGTTGATCGCCTTGAGTACCTATTATCTGATGCAGGCCATAGCCCCATCGGCCCAGCCGATGGCCCTGATTATCAGCGTAGGGCTTACCCAGATAGGATCGCCGGTGGCGCGCATGATTCCCGTGGAATTTCTCGCCTCGGAACATTGGCTGGGGCTGCACTTGTTGAATCTAGGCATTGGTATAGCGGTGTTGGGTGTGACGTTGGCGGTGCCTTTGCCACGCAGTGATAGGGCCAGCGTGTTTGCTGCCTCGGACGCAGTCGTGATTGTATTGCTGGTTTCATCCTTCCTGCTGTTTGCCGGTGTGCTTGGCCTCGGCCGGAGCTATTGGTGGACCGACGCGCCCTTTCTCGGCTGGATGCTGGTGGCGGCTATCTCGTTGCTGGTGACGGTGGTGTTCATTGAACGACGTCGGCGTCAGCCGCTGTTGCAATTGGAATGGCTGGGCAGTTTCGACTTGATGCGTTTTGTTGCGATTGCGCTGCTGGTTCGGCTATCGCTGGCCGAGCAGACTTTCGGCTCGGTAGGTTTGCTATCAATGGGCGGGCTCAATAACGATCAGTTGCGTGTCCTGTTTGCGTGCGTACTGGTGTCGATGCTGATGGGGATCGTCGTCGCTTGCCTGACGTTGTCGCCCAAACGTATCCCCTGGCAGGTCATGGTCGCGGCGTTGTTTATCGCAACGGGAGCGTATCTGGACTCGCAATCCACCAGCCTCACGCGTGCGCCGCAACTGTACCTGAGCCAGTGTTTGATTGGGTTCGGTGCGACGCTGTTCATCGGGCCTGCCTTGATCTTTGGCTTTCTCAAACTGTTCGCGAAGGGACCTCAGTACATGATCACGCTCGTGGTCCTGTACGGGGCGAGCCAGAGTATCGGCAGCCTGGCAGGGTCGGCTGTAATGGGCAGCTACGAGTTCATCAGAACCCAGTCCCATATCGCTAGCCTGGCGGACAGTGCGCCGATCACCAATCCCCTTGTCGTAGCGCGCCTCGGCATTGGCGAGGCGTTGCTTTCGAGTCATATAGCCGACCCGGAACAGCGCCAGAAACAGAGCAGCAAGCTGCTAGGACAAGCGTTGCAGCAACAGGCTAGCGTACTGGCATTCAATGACGTCTTTCGCATCGTGTCAGTGCTGGCTTTTGGCACCGCGATGTATGTGTTTTATCTGCAGATGTCGGCTTTTTTCCTCTCGCGCATCCGTCGCGAGCCTGAGAACGTAAATGACTGATTCCATGACTGTTCCATCGGATGTTGAACACACTGCTTTTCATTGGTCGCCCCCGCCCCGGGGCCGTTTGCAAGGCATCATCATGGTGCTGGCTGCGATTGGCGTTATTACGATCGTCCTGTACATCTGGAAGTTGCCGCCTTTTGACGCAGGTCTGCAACAGACAGATAACGCCTATGTGAGGGGGCGAACCACGGTGATTGCCCCTCAGGTCAGCGGCTATATCGTCCAGGTGGCCGGGCAAGATTTCGCGCAGGTCAAGCGAGGCGAGGTCCTTGTGCGTATTGACGATGAGGTCTATCAGGCGCAGGTAGATGAGGCGACGGCCAATCTTGGCGTCGCCAATGCCGACCTCTCCAACAACCAGCAGGCGCACGCTGCTCGCATGGCGGGCATCGAGAGTCATGTTGCAGCTATGGCCGGTGCGCAGGCGCGCTTATTGCGTGCCCGCGCTGACATGCAGCGCGCAAACGCGTTGGTCATGGATGGCGCCATTTCTACGCGCGAGCGCGACCAGGCACGAGCCGATTTCAGTCAAGCCCAGGCCGAGGTACAGCAGGCGGGTGCGCAAGAGTCGATTGCTCGGGAGGAGTTGCGTACCGTGGATGTCGGCCGTGAAGGTCTGGAAGCCCAGGTGCGGGTGGCACAGGCAAAACTGCGTGCGGCTCAGATTGATCTTAATCACACGGTCATCCAGGCGCCGGAGGATGGCGTGCTCGGAGAAGTGGGCGTGCGGTTGGGCCAATTCGTGACCCACGGCACACAATTGATGTCGGTAGTGCCCGCTGATCACTGGATAGTCGCGAACTACAAGGAGGCGCAGACTAAGGCTATTGCGCCCGGCCAGATCGCGACGCTCAGGATTGATGCGTTAGGAGGGGCGACGCTAACGGGGCATGTCGAGCGGCTCTCACCAGCGACGGGCTCGGAATTCGCGGTGCTCAAGCCGGACAATGCAACGGGCAATTTCGTCAAGGTACCGCAGCGTATCGGGGTGCGCATATCTGTTGATCCGGACCAGCCTTTCGAGTCCTCGCTGCGCCCGGGCATGTCGGTTGAGGTCGATGTCGATACGCGTCATCGGTGAGGAGGCGGGTAGGGGGCTATCAGCATTCAGTTGCCGTTGAGCCCTCTGGAGCGTATGGGCAGGTAGCAAATGACTGTTAATCATTGGGTCCCTGGTTCGAGTCCAGGTCGTGGAGCCAGATAGAGAAAAGCCTGCAGAAATGCAGGCTTTTTTACAAAGTGTTTCAACTGCCTCTCCTTTTGAACTAAATTAGTCGCTCTGTTGCAGTGCTACTGCGCAAGCCAGATGAGCTCCCGTGAACCAAGAAGGTAGCGCGTCACATGGGTATTAGTGGCACGCTTTTAATCTCCACGGATTCGGTCTATCGCTGCCGTATAGTCGAAATCGACAGTGATGCCATCGATGACCGCATGCAGTCGTCGATGCGGATGACCAGGTACAACCCAGAACTCGCTCGCAGGACCGCTCTGCTTTGTTGTACCCCATATCAAGCTGAGTTTTTCGATCGCTACAGGGTGCGCGACTCGGCCGAATGGTTCTCCCGAAAGGTAGCGGCGTAACTTGGTCTTGAGCTCAAATCGAGAGGGATAGTGATGGCGGCCTAGGTTAATAGGACCGTCTCCTATTATTTTATCCATGGGTGTCTGGGGCGCGCTATGGAGCTCCTGGATCTCACGGTGTTCTCTTAAGCGATTCCAGACGGTGTACCCCCTCTCGACATAATGTTTGATCCACTTAGTCTCGGCTTCTAGCGCCGCCATTTTAGAGTCACAAAACTCAATAGCCTTGAATGCAGGTACTTGGCCCTTTGCCAGAATTTGCGCGATTTTCGCTGCGGCTCGTTTTGTTTTTTCATGTGCGGTTCTTAGGTGGGCTTGCTGACGACGAGCAAAATTTCCGGTCTCGCCAACATAAAATGGCTCCTCAGTCTCAGGGTCCACGATTGCGTAAACGATGATTCGTTTCGGACTGGTGCCGTCTAGCGCTTTTTGAAAGGGTACGTCGCTCGATGCAGCTCCTAAGATTTCAGAGTTAAAGTGGTAGATGGGAGAGTGGCAGGAGTGTGGATTGCGTGTGTTCTGCCGGTACCATTCTTCTGCGAGCTCAAGTGATCTGAAGGCTCGATGATCAGCGCCCGGAAAGTGATCGATAGCAAGGCGGGCACCGCCTTCCCACTTGTTGAAAATGCCCGTCTGGCGGCCATGCACCACTGCGTAAAAACGAGGTTTTTTTGCCATGAGGAGCAACCTTCTTCAGTCTTCTTCCCTGTTTTACGTATAGCTATTCGTCCATCCATTGCCCTTGGACGAAATAGATGCTGTCCGGTAAAGGCGGATCAGCACGATCGACGATACGATGGCGAGCCTTGCCCCTGCAATTGATACTTCCCATGAGCCGGAATTATGAGATTTGGCTGGACGATAATGTTTAATGCCTCGCTCCTGAAGTTCTAGGTCTGCTACTGAACTCCACCTTAAAAGAGCATGCCGCGCCTGTGGTGAATGGCTCTAGCCACTGCCATAGCGGCGTCCAGCTCGCTCATTCCATGCACATTCATCAGTCTGAATCGCTAAGCTTTCTCTTCTGGCCCAGTCATCGCCATCGCCAGGTAAAGGCTCGGCGGTACCGCCCGAAACAGCACCTCCGTGGACTTCGACAGAATAACCCCCTCCGTGAGTTTCCCTGACTCCTTACGAGCTGAAAGCATCAGCGCTTTTTGAGCATCATTGAGTTCGCGGAACCGGGCGATTTTGTTGACCTCGTCAGGCGGCATGTCCAGACATATCCACCACTCAATCATGTTCAGCAACGGTTCTGCCGCTTTGAGTATTGGAGGGGCGGTTCAACGGTGACGCGCGCTACGGCCCGGTAACTGGCCGCAGCGCCGAGGTGAGGGGGAGAGATAGAGGGAAAGGGTTCAGCCGTGAATATGTTCAGCCGCATGCATGGCCAGGTAGGCATCCAGCTTCTTGTCGTTCAAACCCAAGGTGTCGAGAATTTGCGCCATGAAACTGACCGGCGCGCTGCCAGGAGCCGTGACCACACCCTGGTCGGCAACGGCGTACGGTACGTCCTGGTAATAATCTGCTCCGCGATAATGCACCTGCTTGAGGTTGTCAGCGGAATTGGAGGTGTGCTGCAAGTGATCCAGCACTCCAGCCTTGGCGAGTACGCGGGTACCGTCACAGATTCCCGCCACGACGATGTTCCTGGCGTGAGCCTCACGGACCAGCGCCTCGATGGCGGGGGCGTTGTCTGTTCTCCAGATCGGGCCTCCCGGCACAATCAGCAAGTCGACATCGTCCAGCCGAATGGCCTCGATGGCCAGGTCGGGAATGATGGTCATGCCTCCGGATGATGTTACTTGCTTGCCACCGGGAGCGGCAAAACAAGTCTCGAAGCCATAGTAGGCGCGGCCCGTGGAATTGATCAGCGCGGGCTCCCAGTCAGAAAAATTCTCGGTGAGAATAGTAACGGCACGTACCATTTGAGTGTCCTTCTCAAGTTTCCATGATAATCAGCAGCAACCTGCCCAGTAGGGTTGTCCTGGTGGGCATTGCCGTCGAGTGTACTCGCCAGCGGGGGTGATGGGTGGTGTGGTGGAGGATTGGCAGTATGTGTTTCAACTAACAATGACAGTGATCAACGCGGCGGTATATTCAGGCGTTAAAGGTTGAGAGGGTGTTCTGGTGCGCTGCACAGCTCGCCGTTGCGCAGCAAGTCTGCCTCCAGCGCAGCGGCTTTAGAGCGGCCCAGCGCCTGCACTGGGTAAGCATAAAGGCCGTGCATCTAAAACGTGCGCGGTGATTGAACTGCAGGCAGGAGGTAGTCGAACCGTTGCGCAAGGTTCCAGGCTGATAGCCGCTGCAGCTCATCGACATCGATCGACTCATCTTCCTGCGCGGGGTAGCACTCGTCACCACTGCGCCTGTCATCGGGATAGACCATAAAACCACCACGGCCGTCAGGGCAGTCGGGCAGATACACCGAGGACAGGTCGCGTTGCTCATCGAGGTGCGCATTCAAGCGCGCGATATAGATACCCATCGAAACCGCCACACCAATAACCAGCACCACGCAGGCGACCAACTGGCTGGCATAGTTGGCGCCCAGCTCATCACGACGCACGGGCGACATGACACGACCCTGTCTGCTCAACATTCTGGCCAACCAGAAACCAGCCATTGCCTCCCATGCGTACCAGCTGAGTTTGCTGTGGAAGGATGCCCACCATCAGCGCGAGGAAAATCACGGCTAACAGCACCCCTTTGATCATCGAATACAGGTTCATGACGGTGACGAGCTCTGGATAAGAAGAGCCTTAGCCTAAGCAGCACCAGGTTAACGCCAGGTAAACATCGGGGGATAAAGCCCGACTTCCGCTATTCTTCACACCGCTGCGCACTGCCTGCCCGAGGGGTTTTTTCCGTGCATATTCATCTGCTGCTGGTCGAGGACAATCTGGACCTGGCTACCACCGTCATCGAGTACCTGGAGATCAGCGGCATCGTCTGCGATCACGTCAGTAATGGTCAGACCGGACTTAACCTGGCCCTCAATCAGCATTACGACGTTATTCTCCTGGATATCATGCTGCCGCGACTGGATGGCCAGCAGGTATGCGATCGGTTGCGCCAGCAAGGCATCCAGACGCCGATCCTGATGCTGACCTCGCTGGACGCGTTATCCGACAAGCTCGCCAGTTTTGCCGCTGGCGCCGACGACTACCTGGTCAAGCCGTTCGAACTGGCCGAACTGGTCGCCAGGATTCGTGCCCTGAGCCTGCGTCGCAGCGGCCAGACCAGTCGGCTGCAAGTGGACGACCTGGTGATGGAACTGACCACGCGTAAAGTCAGCCGGGCAGGGCAGGAGCTGCATTTGTCGCCCATCTGTTGGACCTTGTTGGAAAACCTGATGCGCGCAAGTCCTCAACCGGTCTCTCGGGAGCGCCTGGAGGCGAAGATCTGGGGCGATGAGCCGCCCGACAGTAATTCGCTCAAAGTACATATGCATCGGCTGCGCAAGACGGTAGACAAACCCTTTGGCCGGCCGTTGATTCATACCCTGGCGGGTGTCGGCATTCAGGTAAAACCCCATGCGTAACGGCCTGAGTCTGAAGTGGGTAATCAGCGGCAGTTTCCTGTGTCTGATTGCGGTGGTGCTGGTGATCTACAGCAAGCTGCTGCCTGAATTCACCGTGCGCGGCCTGTTCTACACGGCCAGCGCGATGATGGAGGAGGAAGCTCAGTATTTTCTCCGGCACTACAAACAGGACCCGACCACGCCGACGCCGCACAATTACTTCTACACCAGCGTCATCGGCAAGGAGGCGTTGCCGCAGGACGTGCGCGAGTTGCTCACGACATCGCCGAGCCTGTCCTTCGGCGCGGTGAATATCTTTGGCGATCTCTATTCCGATGACGACGACGAGCCCTTCCAGATCATCCTCGAACAACCCCTGGGTGACGGCAAAATCCTCTACATGTACGACATCGATCACGATAAGGAAGCAGGGGGAGAGGTCGAGACGCCGTTGTCTGACGCCTATTTCGATCAGGTCATAGAGAGTGTCAAGTTCATCAGCCTGGCGGTCTTCGTGCCGGCGCTGATCATCATCGCCTTGCTGGTCTGGTGGCTGGTTCGGCCGCTGGGGCGCCTGGTGCAATGGTCCGGCACACTCAAAGACCCTGAGGCACTGACCGGCACACGGCCGGGTTTCAGTTTCAAGGAGTTCAACATGCTGGCTGATGCCCTGGCCAAAAGTGTTGAGCAGGTGCAGGCCGCCAGCCAGCGCGAAGGCCGCCTGTTGCGCTACACCAGCCATGAACTGCGCACGCCCCTGGCGGTGCTCAAGGCCACTATCGAATTGTTGGCCCTGCAATCGGGCGGTGTGCTGCCACCCTCATTGCAGCGCATAGAACGCTCGGTGTTGAATATGCAACTGATCGCCGAGACATTGCTGTGGATGAGTCGCGAGCGTCCAGAGCCGCTGCCGGAAGAAGACGTTGACCTGAGCGAGCTGGTGGGCGACCTGATTGAAAAACACCGCTACCTGATCGGTCACCGGGATATTGAGCTGAGCATCGACATCCACAACGAACCTTGCCGACTGCCCCCTACGGCGTGTCGTATCGTGATCGGCAACTTCCTGCGCAATGCGCTGCAATACGCGGAAGAGGGCACGGTGGATATCAGTTTCAAATACCCCCGGCTGGTGATTGCCAATTACATCAACGAGGCCAAGCCGCGGCAGGAATCCGACGACTATGGATATGGTCTTGGGTTGCAGTTGATGCGGCAATTGTGCGCAAAGCTGGGCTGGCAGATTGAGGTGATCCGTGAGCAACAGAGGTTTACGGTCATTCTTGATTTTACGAGCGGGCGGGCTGTCGAGTCAGAACGTTAAGGCTGATAGCGCCTCACAGAAGCGCCAACCGGGTTAGGAACGGTTTTATAGCTGCGCCTCAGCATGCAGTCCCCGCTTCCCGGGCGCCAGTGCATAACCACTGACACGCAAGAAGGGCTAAGGCGTTACAACGTCTGCACAATCACCTGGCTTTTCAAATCGTTGACCATGCCTTCAATCGCCGGCTGCATGGCCGCAAAATCCTCCGGCGTGCAGAGAATCTCTGGCTTGCTAAACACATATTGGCGCGTGATCAGCACCGTATTGGCCTTCTTCACATAGGTCGAGCGGTAGTCGAAGCCCGCCTGTTTCACCGACACCGCCTTGGGCACCGCGAGGATCTTCACCTTGGCGGGGAACTCCAGGCGCGCTACTTCTGATATCTCACTCGAAAGGCAGGAGAAGTTCTGAGTGCGTTCCTTTTCAGCCATCAAGGAAAACACGCTCTGGCCAATACCGCCGGCCAGGCTGGATAGGGTAGGCACCCCAGTGGGGCCCGGCAGGTTCACCAGGTTGCTGGTGTGGCCATTGATCGCGAACTTGAAGGTATTGGCAGTACTGTCCAAAGCGTCAGTTTCGATCACGCCGCTACCGGATTGCCCAAACATGCTCAGGACCTGTTGCACCAACTGATTACGGTCGGCTGGCTGCATGGCCTTGAGCATGAAGCGGTTAAGCTCCGCGCCCCAACCGTCGATGGTGGAGTCATTGGTAAAGTCTGCAGCGCCTTTGGTGTTGACCTTGAACACCATGGTTGTGTCCACTTTGCCAGGCTGGCGGGACGGTGTCTGCTTACGCTCACCGGTCTGTGTCAGTAATACCGGTTTGCCGAGTTCGGGCAGAGGCAGGTAGCCAGCGGCGATGGGTGTCGCGGTGGAGTCCAGGTACAGATCGAGGCTGGGTACATAAGTGATTACATGGTTGAGCACGCCCAGGGTCGGCACCTGGGGCAGTACGTAGGCGTTGCCGGCGTTGATCAGTGCGGGCGAGCTTTCAATGGCGACGGCTTTGAGCAGCGCTTCAAGCAGGGCTACATGGTCTTTGCAGTCGCCATAACGGTTATCCAGCACCGCCTGCGCTGAATGCGGCACCACGCCACCGGCACCGACGTACACGGCCACATAGCGAATGTTCTTGCGTACCCAGTCACTCAGCACCAAGGCCTTGCTGCGTGGGTTGTCGAGGTTGGCGGTGAGTTCCTTGGCCAGTTGGGTCATGGCCGGGGTCACTTCTACCTGTGCGCGTGCGGCGTAGGCCTGGGCAAACTGTTTGTAGTCGGTGAACGTCGATACGGCCAGCAGTTGCCCGTAGTCGGTGTAGGCAACGGAGCCATCTTCCACGCGATTTTTCTTGGTTTGTTCCACGTCCCAGCGGTACACCGTTCGCCCGTTGGCGTTGACTGGCGTGGACGCTTTGAAACCCCATGAGTCGGCGTACAGCTTCATTTCGGCGGGCATGTCGTAGCTCAGGCGCACCTGCTCATTCTGGTAGAAATCCGGCGAGAAAAGGTCTTCGAACTGCCCCGCAAACAACGGCGTATTACGATGGCGCTGGTACCGCAGAACCATGCGATCGCCCACTTGCAGCTCCGGGAAGATCACCACTTTGACCCGCGAGTCCTGAAACATCGGCGCCTGGGCAGACTCCAGTTCCTGCTGCTCCTTGATCCGGTCTGGTGTTACCACGACTTTGCGGCCATCGGATTTGAGCGTGTAGGCCTCGACAATATCCAGAGTTTCCAGGGTGCGATTGTAGGTCACAGAGCGCTGGGCGTTGGAGGTGATCGCGCGCTCTTCATTGATCCGCATAACCCGTTCGACATCCAGCACAAAGCTACCGTCGGGGTTCACGACGTAGGACTGGATGTTTTTTTCGTGGGTCAGGGAAAGGTCGGTGTAATCGGCACGGGCTGGCGTCGTCAACAGCGCGCAGACCGTGACTGCCAGCACACCGAACAGGCGTAACGAAGAGAGCGGGAGGCTTTGCATAGAGATCCTTCTGAGCTAGGGGGCGCCATTTCACCGGCCGTGTGTTCCTGAATAAGCCGATGGATAGGACTCGCAAGTGCTTCGCCTACTCAATTGGCTGACGTTCAGGGGTTATGAAGATTTTTTAGGTTTCTCTCGCACGCTATGTGTGCCGAGACTTCCCATTGAGTAAGACGTTTTCGAAGGATTTTATTTAGCGCTGGTTAATCAGAAAGTTAAAAGCTTTGATCCGTGTCTCTTGGGAGAAGAGGTATTTTTTTGACGGCCGATGATCTTTTCCCGTCCTCTTATTTGATATGCCGATAAGGCGTTGGCCATTGATACCTTCGCCCTGGAAAAGACTGGTTCAGCTCGCCGTTGGCGGTATTGCCGATGCGCAATTGATGCCGCACGTCGCCGGCGATACCACCACCGCAATCCGCACCGCTTCGCAGTGCATCGTCGACCGCACCAGGCGTCCAGTCACGCATTGCAGATGCCGCATAGCTGATACTGCCTGGGCCGGCCGAATACCTAAGCGAGCTTCACATTCATGGTGATGTGAGCGGTGAAGACCTTGACGCCACCCGCATCGAAAATCTCGACCGGCACGATCTTGTCCCCCGCAGTCTGCCAATCGATAGCACTGCCATCGGCAACAGCGCGGATATCGGTTTTCGCCTTGGCCAGGTATTCCACGGTCATACCCTTGGGAATCCAGCGTGCGCCTGCGGGAATCGACGCGTCGGTCATCATGCCGCCGGCCAGTTCGGCGGCGTTGCACAGCGCGATGGCATGCACCGAGGCCAGGTGGTTGGTGATTTCCTTGCGAAACGGCACGGTGACCACCGCACGGTTGGGTTTGAGCTCCGCGATCTCGGGAGTGATGGTGCTGAAGTAGGGCGCCATTTGGCACGCCAGGTTGCTGAATGCGGCGGGGCCTACGCTATTGAACATGCTCAGGGCTTGGCTCATCGGAATATCCTCAAGGGGTAGTTACAGAATAATATTCTGTAGCGGAACAATATTCTGTAAATTCCATGACTGTCAACCTGAGCTTTCTCTGCTGGGCGCTCAGCCTATAAACTGTTTCGATTTGGCGTTCTCCCATGCACTCCATCGATCTCATTGAGCGCACCTTCCCCGGCAGGCGCAGCGACCTCAAACGCACCATCCTGCGTGAGGCGCTGGCCTGTTTTAACGAGGCAGGCATCGAGGCGACCAACATCGAGACCATTCGTGCGCGCTGCGACACCAGTGTGGGGGCTATCTATCACCACTTCGGCAACAAGGAAGGGCTGGTCGCCGCGCTGTTCTTCGCTGCGCTGGAAGACCAGGCCGCCCTGCGTGACCACTACCTGCAAGCGGCGGATACGGCCCATGCCGGTGTGGTCGGCCTGGTGTACAGCTACGTTGAGTGGGTCACCGCCCAGCCGGACTGGGCGCGGTTTGTTTTCCAGAGCCGTTTCGCCGTGTCCAGCGGGCCGTTCAAGGACGAGTTGATTGCCCGCAACAAGCAGCGCAACCAGCAGTTGAAGGAGTGGATGGGCGGGGAAGGGCGCAAGGAGCACTTCAGTCATTTGCCCGCAGAACTTATCCCTTCGCTGATCATTGGCGCGGCCGAAAGCTACTCGCGTGCGTGGCTGTCGGCGAAGGTCAAAAAAAGCCCCTTTGAGTACCGCGAACTGCTGGCTGAAGCCGCGTGGAAGTCGATCAGCCTGGGTTAGTCAGTCCTCCATTCCCTGTGGGAGCTGTCGAGCTTCAGCGAGGCTGCGAAAGCGGTGGTTCAGGCGCTGAAGAGGTTGCCTGTGCCGCCGCCATCGCAGCCTCGCTGGGGCTCGACAGCTCCCGCATTTGGGCGGTGTTGCTGTCGAGAGTTGTGTTTGGCGCGATGGCCCTGCAAAGCGTGATTCCACATACACCGCCGATCCCCTGTGGGAGCTGTCGAGCTTCAGCGAGGCTGCGAAAGCGCTGGCTCAGGCGATGAAGAGGTTGCCTGTGCCGCCGCCTTCGCAGCCTCGCTGGGGCTCGACAGCTCCCGCATTTGGGCGGTGTTGCTGTCGAGAGTTGTGTTTGGCGCAATGGCCCTGCAAACCGATATTCCACATACACCGCCGATCTCCTGTGGGAGCTGTCGAGCTTTAGCGAGGCTGCGAAAGCGGTGGTTCAGGCGCTGAAGATTTTGCCTGTGCCGCCGCCATCGCAGCCTCGCTGGGGCTCGACAGCTCCCACATTTGGGCGGTGTTGCTGTCGAGAGTTGTGTTTGGCGCGATGGCCCTGCAAACCGATATTCCACATACACCGCCGATCTCCTGTGGGAGCTGTCGAGCTTCAGCGAGGCTGCGAAAGCGGTAGTTCAAACGATGATCCTTTCGGTAATGCCCCACCTGATCAAATTCCTTCTGAGGCTATACTTGCCTCCTTCCAACCAATCGAGAACCCCATGAGCACCTCTCTTTCCCTGACGCCTGCGCGCAAGCCGCTCGCGCCACTGATTGCCTTTATCATCCTGGTGGCGGGCGCGCTGTTCCTGCAAAACATGGTAGGCGCACGCCAGGTGTTGCTGCTGGTGGTCGGCGCCGCGCTGGGCCTGACGCTGTATCACGCAGCCTTCGGTTTTACCTCGGCCTGGCGCGTGTTTATCAATGATCGGCGCGGCGCCGGCTTGCGTGCGCAAATGGTGATGCTGGCTGTGGCGGTGCTGTTGTTTTTCCCGGCGTTGGGCGCGGGCACTTTGTTCGGTCAGCCGGTCGTGGGGCTGGTGGCGCCGGCCGGTGTGTCGGTGGTGTTCGGGGCGTTCATCTTCGGGATCGGCATGCAGCTGGGTGGTGGTTGTGCGTCGGGTACTTTGTTCACCGTGGGCGGCGGTAATGCCCGGATGTTGGTGACGCTGCTGTTCTTTATCTGCGGCTCGTTGATCGCCACCCACCATGTCGACTGGTGGTTTGCACTGCCATCGTTCCCGGCGGTTTCCATTGTCAAAAGTTTCGGTGTGCTGCCGGCGCTGGTCTTGAGCCTGGCGGTGTTCGCGCTGATTGCAGTGGTGACAGTGCGCCTGGAAAAGCGCCGTCACGGCCAGCTTGAACAAGGCGTGCAAAGCGAGCACCAAGGGCTACGCCGCTTCCTGCGCGGACCCTGGCCGCTGGTGTGGGGCGCGATTGGCCTGGCGCTGCTCAACTACGCCACCCTCGCCCTGGCCGGACGGCCGTGGGGCATCACCTCGGCGTTCGCGCTGTGGGGCGCCAAGGTGGCGAGCGGGCTGGGCGTGGATGTCGCCAGTTGGGCATTCTGGCAGATGCCGGGCAATGCCAAGGCCCTGGCTGCACCGGTGTGGGAAGACATCACCAGCGTCATGGACATCGGCATTGTCCTCGGCGCGTTGCTGGCCGCAGGCCTGGCCGGGCGTTTCGCGCCCAGCCTGAACATCCCGCTGCGCTCGTTGATCGCGGCGGTGATCGGCGGCCTGATGCTCGGCTATGGGTCGCGCCTGGCCTATGGCTGCAACATCGGCGCGTACTTCAGTGGCATCGCCTCGGGCAGCCTGCATGGCTGGGTGTGGCTGGTGGCGGCCTTTATCGGCAACGGCGTGGGCGTACGTTTACGGCCCTTCTTCTTTGCGGGTGAACGGCCCCAGGTGGCATTGAGTGGCTGCTGAGCAGTCCACGCACATTATTCGCCTGGCGCGCGCGCAAGATGCCGGTTTGTTGCCCGCCATCGAGCAGTGCGCAGCCCAGGCATTTGGCGCAATCGAAGGGCTGGCTTGGCTGGCGGATGCGGCGTCGATCAGCATCGAACGCCATCGGCAATGGATCGCGCTATCGACCTGTTGGGTGGTGGTTGATGACCACGATCACCCTCAAGGCTTCCTCAGCGCAGAACGCTTTGGTGACGACCTGCATATCCATGAAGTGTCGGTTGCCCAGCCGCTGCAAGGCCAGGGCTGGGGGCGCCGATTGGTGGAAACGGCGATAGAGCATGCCCGCGCCCAACACCTGCGTGCGGTGACGCTGACCACCTTCAAGCATGTACCCTGGAATGCTCCGTTCTACCGGCGCCTGGGCTTTGCGCCTCACGTTGATTCGCGTCTGGAAACGATCCTGGCGGATGAGTACGCCCATGGCTTCGAACCCGGCAGCCGTTGTGCCATGGCGTGCCCGGTGACATGTCCGAATCCGTCCTGAAGTAGTCTGCCTTGCGTCTGTCGCGCACTGTGGGTGGTCCTTACCATGGCGTGCATCGTTTACCCACTGATGCAAGCCACAAGGACCGTCCATGACCCATAAAGCCCTGATCGTGATCGACGCCCAACATTCCTTCCGCCATTCAACCTACTGGTCCGAAAACGACCTGCCCGACTATCTGGAAAAACAGCAGGCCCTCATCGATGGTTGTGTTCAGCGCGGCATCCCGGTGGTACAAGTCTTCCATGTTGAAGACCAGGGGCATTTCTCCATGCAATCGGGCAACGTCAGGGCATTGAGCGAGCTGTCGATCAATCCACAGTTGGTGATCCACAAGCGTTACCACAGCGCCTTCGCCGGTACGCCCCTGGCCGCTCGCCTCACGGAGATGGACGTCACCACGCTGATCATCAGTGGCATCCGGACCGAGCAATGCTGCGAGACCACCACGCGGCAGGCGTCGGACAGCGGCTTCAAGGTGGACTTTGTCAGTGAAGCGACATTGACGTTCCCCATGACCCACCTGCGTAGCGGCCGGGAGTACACCTCTGCGCAAATCCGCGAACGCACGGAGCTGGTGCTGGAAGAGCGTTTTGCGCGCATCGTCACGGTCGAACAGGCCTTGGAAGGATGAACCTGTGAGCGTACCGGTGCTGTTCGTGCTGTTGCCCAATGTGCTGATGCTCGACCTGGCGGGGCCTGCTGAAGTGTTGCGCCTGGCCGCGCAAGCCGAGGACCCGGCGGCGGTGGATTTCGACCTGCAGTACGTCAGCCCGGTGGAGTCGCTGCACAGCTCCATCGGCTTGCCACTGACCGGGCTGGCGCCCCTGCCGCAGACTCTGGCGCCCGGCACGCTGGTGGTGCTGGTGGGCTCCACGATGAACGTATCAAAGGCTCACCAAAAGGCTTTCGAGTCGGCCAGCCAGCAGCTCACCCTGTGGTTGCAAAACGTGTTCGCGCCCTCGGCCGAACGCCTGGTGTGCGTGTGTGCCGGCGCGTTGAGCGCCGCCAGGGCCGGGCTGCTCGATGGGCGCCAATGCACCACGCACCATTCGCTGTGCGCCACCTTGCAAGCCCTCGCACCCAAGGCCCGGGTCCTGGAAAACCGGCTGTACGTCACCGACGGCCCGGTCAGTTGCAGCGCCGGTATCACGGCGGGTATCGACCTGATGCTGCACCTGGTTGCCGAACTGGCCGGGCCACGCTTGGCCTGCGCCGTGGCGCGGGACATGGTGGTGTACCTGCGCCGCAGCGGCAGCGACCCGCAGCTATCGCCTTGGGTGACCGGGCGCAATCACCTGCACCCAGCGCTCCACCGTGTGCAGGACGCCATCGCCGCCGCCCCCTGCGAGGCCTGGACACTCACCCGCATGGCAAGCCTGGCCTGCACCAGCAGCCGACACCTGGCGCGCCTGTTCCAGGAACATGTGCAGATCAGCCCACTGGATTACCTGCATCGCCTGCGCCTGGCGGTGGCGCGGGAACTGCTGGCCGAGTCGGCCCTGGACATTGAAGCCATCGCCGAGCGCGCAGGCTTTGGCTCGGCGCGGCATCTGCGGCGTATCTGGGGCAAATACGAAGCGGCAACCCCTTCAGCCATGCGCCTTACTCAGCAGGCGTCTCGCCAGCCGTAACCGGCTCTTGGCCGGCCTCGGTCGCCAGCTTCAAGCGGTCCGCCTTGCTGATGTATTTGTCTTTGCTTTTTGGCGCCAGCTTGGCGCTGGCCTTTTTCGCTTTGGCTTTGAAGAGCTGCTGAAGTTTTTTCTGGCGGTTCATGTTCCGTTGCCTGAAGGGGAAAGGCGCGGATGATACTACCGGTTCAGCGCGCCAGGAACTCGCTGATCAGTGTGATCACCTGCTGCTGGATCACGGGCCGTGGCCGCGCGCCTTTGCCGTCCTGGCAAATGATGCTGTCGCCGGGCACATCAGCGTCAAGCAACGCTGCCGCGCCCGGTTTGCACTGAGACATAAAACTGAAGTGGTTGGCGTCCTGGATCTCCACGTACTGAGTCGACGTTTTTGGCAGCCGCTTGGCCATGTCAGCCGATTCCATTTGCGCCGGCAAATCCGCTGACGGCACACCGGCAGCGATTACCAACGCCGGCACCGGCAATGCCGCTAGGCTCGCATCGGTAAAGCCGCGCGACAGGCCCAAGTCCAGAGACACCACAGCGGTCACGCGCTTGTCGCTCAAGTCCGCGGCCACTTGAGCCTTCCCGCTCGGCGTACCTTCAGGGTTCATCTCACGGTAAGCCTTGCACGCCACCAACGTCGGATGGGCGTCGCAGTCCCGGGCAAACAACGCCGGGTCAAAACGCGCCCCCGCGCTCTCCATGACCGTCCAGCCCCCCAGGGAATGGCCTATCACCGCGATCCGGCCGCTGTCCACCGCGCCAAATGGCGTGGGCTGTACCAGCAGCGCATCAATGGCCCGGCTCAAATCCTTGGGCCGTTGCCACAACTGCGCGGCGGCTTGCGCGCTGCGATCCTGGCTGGTGGTGCCAGGGTGATTCACTGCCGCCACGATATACCCCTGCCGGGCCAGCGCACTGGCCAGCCACGCCTGCTTGCCCCAGTTGCCACCATAGCCGTGGGAGAGCACCACCACCGGATGTTTGCCGGGTGTCGGTGCGGCATCAGGCACCGCAAGCACACCGATGAACACCAGGTTGTCAGCGATCAGCTTGGGTTGGGCGGTGCTGGTGGAGGGGTACCACACGGCCATTTCCAGTGGGCGAATGTTGTGAGTGTCAGGGATGGTGGTGGTTTGGAAACCGATGGGGTCGTTGGCGAGTGCAGGCCCAGTCAGGCTGATCAGGAGCAGGGCGGCGAGGGGGGCTTTCATTGTTTTTATCGTCCTTGAAATGAAGGACGCAGCATGACCTGAAACGAGCGGTTCAGGTAGAGGGGAGGCGGTCACCCGCCCCCCCAATAATCAATCAGCTCCTTATAAACGCCAGCAAATCCGCATTAATCGTATCGGCATGGGTAGTAGGCATGCCATGCGGGAAGCCCGGGTAGATTTTCAGCGTGCTGTTTTTCAACAATTTGGCGGACAGCACCCCGGCATTTTCATGGGGGACGATCTGATCATCGTCGCCATGCATGACCAATACGGGAATCTGGATGCTCTTCAGGTCTTCGGTGAAATCGGTCTGGGAAAACGCCACGATCCCGTCATAGTGCGCCTTGGCACAGCCCATCATGCCTTGCCGCCACCAGTTCAGGATGATGCCCTCGGACGGCTTGGCGCCTGGGCGGTTATAGCCGTAGAAAGGTCCGGCGGGAACGTCCTGATAGAACTGTGCGCGGTTGGCTTTCAGTTGCGCCTGCAAGTCGTCGAACACTGACTTGGGCAGGCCGCCAGGATTGCTCGGGGTCTGGACCATCAACGGTGGCACGGCGCTGATGATGGCGGCCTTCGAGACGCGGTCTTCGCCGTGGCGGGCGATGTAATGAACCACTTCACCGCCGCCGGTGGAGTGACCGACATGCACCGCGGTTTGTACGCCCAGATGCTCGACCACGGCCGCGACGTCGTCGGCATAGTGGTCCATATCGTGCCCGTCCCAAACCTGGCTGGAACGCCCGTGGCCACGTCGGTCGTGGGCAACGACCCGGTAGCCTTCGCCCAGGAAAAACAGCATTTGCGCGTCCCAATCATCTGCGCTCAGTGGCCAGCCATGATGAAAGAAAATGACCTGGGCATCGCGTGGGCCCCAGTCCTTGTAGAAAATTTCAACACCGTCTCGCGTGGTGACGTAGCCCATGTTCGCCTCTCCCAAATGAAATGATGGCCTGATCGAATCGCGATCATGGCGCTGGATTGACCCACTGCAGCCCATTCGTGTCTGGCAAGCGTGCCGTCTACGAATCGCCGCCTTGGCCGCCCAATGACTTTAGGTTTAAAGTCAACTTTAAGGTCAATGGTTTTTTGTGGGTGGTACATGAGAATAGGCGAGTTGGCAAAAATCAGCGGGTTGGCGGCCTCACGCATCCGTTTCTACGAAGCGAGCGGCCTGATCCAATCGGTTGAGCGTAAATCCAACGGCTATCGGGACTATGCACCCGGCACCGAGGCGGTGTTGGAGATCATCAAGGGTGCCCAGGCAGCCGGTTTCTCTCTGGAAGAAATCCGGCAGTTAATGCCCAGAAGTGCCGGTGGTTGGCAGCATGACGAGCTGCTCAGCGGGCTCAAGCACAAGGTCGAGGAAATCGAGGTGCTGCAACAACGGCTGGCCCAGAACAAGGCTCAGTTGCTGAACGTCATCAAGGGCATCGAAGGCAAGCCCGAGGGCATGGCCTGTGCGGAGAATGCGCAGATGCTGATTAACCGTCTGCGCGAGGAAGGGGGCGCTCCAGCCTCATCCACAAGAAAAAGCGCCCGCCGGGCCCCGAGGGCCTGACCGGCGCACAAGGGTCAGCGTTCGCCAATCAGGTTGGCGAGCGGCTCTGGCGCATAGAGTGCGCTCTGGAACTCGGGTACGTATTCGTACTTCAGCATTTTCCCCAGCTTGAGGTCGCGCAGGTAATTGGACAGGCTGCCATCGCCCAGCGTGAGGGTGGCTGAGTCTGCGTCACGGCTGGAGCCATGGCTGAGCTGGCGGGAAACCGCGTACCCGTAGGCCAGTTGGCCGTGGTGATCGAGATTGGTGAAACTGCTGGTGACCAGGTCCGCATCATGGGACAGTTTCTCAAGCTTTTTGGCCTTGAACGACACGTCCAGCTTGCCGGTCTGGCTGTCGGTAATGTCATACACCACCGAGTGCCCATCCTCTTTGCGATCAATGCCAGTCAGCCATTTCGGCAGGTTGTAACCGACCACGCCGCGCACCCGCGCCAGCTCGGTATTCACCGGCAGCTTGAGCACATAGCCCCAAAAATCCTGCGACATCGACTGGCCCACCAGCGTGAAGGGGCCCAGGTTGGCTTTGCCAGGTTTGTTAGTGATGATCGACACGGCGACTTCGTTATAGGCGTCGTTATCGCAATGCTCATAGGTGTACGCAGTAAACGCGATCAGTCCGCGACCCGGCCAGACTTGCAAGGGTTGCACGGCGGCCAGTACCTGCGGTGGCATCAACGCCCGAAGCTTATCGATGTCAGCCGTATAGACCGCTGTTACCCGACTGTTCTGATAGTAAAAATTGGGCGAGTAGGATTCAAAACCGATGTCGACCTTGTGCTTTTGCAACCCTTTGAACCAGCTTAAATCAACCTCTGGTAATTCTGCTGCAACCACCGACAACGGCGGGTTGGAGCGAAAGCGGTCGTACAAGCCGCCCTTGACGACGGGCACCTGCTGGCCGGCGATATCGATGTGGGTTGTGTCGTTGGGGCTGGGCATCTCGGGCGTTCCCGCCAACGCAAGGTTGGCAAAAGGGGTGAGCAGCAATCCGGTTAAAACGGCGCTTGGAATGTTCAATCGGTCTTCTCCAGGGAGGGGCTACGGGTGGGGCCTAGGCTCTATCGTTCGTGGGACAGCTCGGTTATCACGGCGAGTGCGACGGCCCTGGGCGATTGCGGGTTCTGGCCCGTGATCAGGCGGCCATCGGTGATGACAAATGAGGTGAACGGCACCCAGCCCTTGCGGTAACGCGCCCCTTGGCTCAGCAGCCGGTCTTCAAGCAAGAACGGCACCTCACGCTTCATGCCCGACAGCAGTTCTTCGCGGTTGGAGAAGCCGGTGATGTTTTTACCCTTGATGATCGCGTTGCCCTGTTCATCCTTCAGGTCCAGCAGGCCCGCCACACCGTGGCACACGGCCGAGACGATGCCGCCCTGGTTGTAAATGGTTTGGGCGACACGTTGCAGGTCGAGGTTGCCGGGGAAGTCCCACATGACACCGTGGCCGCCGGTGAAGTAGATCGCGCGAAATTGCGACGGATCGACATTGGCGATGGGCAGCGTGTTTTGCAGCCGGGCGCGAAAGGCTGGGGACTGCAACTGCTCACGCGCCGGCTTGTCCATGTACAGCCAACCGAGGCTGCGCTCGTCCAGGGGCACAGCGCCACCTTTGGGGCTGGCAAACACCGTCGTATAGCCAGCGGCTTCCACAACCTCGGTGAAATGCGTCAGCTCAGTCAGCCAGAGGCCCGTGGTATCGGCCCTTGAGGGGTAGCTGGCGTGGTTGGTCATGATCACCAGGATCTGGCGATTGTTCGCAGCGGCCGTGGAAGGGCCGGGTTCAGCCTGTGCAAATGTCATAAGCGCGCCACCTATCGCTACCAACGCAAAAGAAATAAGGGTTTTGAGCATGATCCAGGGTCCAGTAATCCTGCCGGTTGGTGCATGCTCACCTTAAACCTCGCTTTAAGGTCAACCCCTGCTTTGGCAAAAAAAAACCGAGTCGTCTTGGGGCGTGACGGCTCGGCTTCTTTTTTGGGCGTGTTGAACGTTTAGCCAGCTGCTACAGCCGCCTCGCGCTCCATCAACTTATCGACCAACAGCATTCCCAGCTCACTTAACTGATGAATTGCCAACGCGACGTCGCGCTGTTTACCGGTCAGTTCATCTGACAGGTCGAGCAGCAGGGCGGTTACTGAGGAAAAGGTTTCATAGCTATTGGCGACGAGCATTTCGTTGCTGGCATCGTCGGCAACGCTGAACAGCGGTGTCGAGGGTGGAGGAGGGGGCTCGGCGTTGGGGTTGAGGGCGTGATCGATCGCACGACGGGCTGCCTGATCAAGCTTCAGGTTTGGATCGTTTGGAGGGTTGGGCGTGACTTTGTACATATGCGTAATTCCTGAATGGGGCCGACACCGTTTCGCTACTAAACGAAAGGGTGGCAGCTGTACGCAGGTTAGTAGACCGGGGAATTACACAAAGCCGGCGCGCCCGAAGGCGCCCTACGCACAGCCACCATCAGGCACAGACAGGAACGTCTGATAGATGAAGCTCATGCACTAAGTGTAATTGACCCTCGGGCTACTAAACCCGATCACTGAGTTGTCAGCGACCGAGCCACCTTAGAGACGCCCATCCAAGCGCACAAGCCGGCGGATTCTGACGCAACTGTAGGCAATGGAGCAAGGTGGTGCAGCTTGCTGTAGGACGGGTCTACATCAACGCCGGCCCACTCACTCACTCCCTGTAGGAGCGAGCTTGCGAAAAACCATAGGCGCCGCGTTCATTCTGGATGAACACATTATCTTTACGTTCTTCGCGAGCAAGCTCGCTCCTACAGAGAGGATGCCTCAGTCGCGACGCAACGTTTCGGTCTTGAGGACACAAGCGCTAATAGTATTGCTCGGCTGCCTGCGCGGCGGCTGGACTAGGATTTTTTCTGGCGGTGCACACCGACATTAAAAATTCACTGGCATCTACAAGGAGTAGCCAGTAGGCTACATTTGAATCTGTGACCAATACGATCGGCAGGACGCCCGAGTTCGATACATGGCTCGACGGTATGAAGGATGTGTGGGGTAAGACGGCTGTACTGATCCGCCTGGATCGAGCCGAAGAAAACAATTTTGGCGATTGCCAGCCTGTAGGCGATGGCATGAGTGAAATGCGTGTGTTTGTCGGGCCCGGCTACAGGATTTACTTTGTGCGCACGGGCATCACCGCTTACCTGATGCTGTGGGGAGGCGATAAAACCGACCAGAAACGAGGAATCAAGCGGGCAAAAGAGATTCTCGATGCCCTGAGAGGTCAATGACATGAGTAAGTCGACATTCAAACCAGAGGACATGCCGATCCTCGAGCTGGATACATCAGGCACCAGCGCCTATGAGGCTTCACGTTTCCTTGATAGCCCGCAAACCATCAGTGCCTATCTTGCGCAAAGCATGGCGTGCCATGACCCGCAAGTCCTTATGAAGGCGCTGGCCGAGGTTGCCAAGGCCCAGGGAGTGAACAAGGTTGCCGAAGCGGCGGGGGTGAATCGGGAGAGTCTGTATAAAACCCTGAAAGGCGGCTCAAAGACGCGTTATGAGACGGTCCAGAAGCTGATGCTGGCATTGGGGGTGGAACTGACGGTGCGACCGATTACCGCGACTACCGCTAAAAAAACGGCTGTCATCGGCAAAACCTGATGGACCAAACAGAGGACGGTTTTGATGAAAATAGATACGTCCCTTTTTTTCGACAGAGCGCCCATCCCTTACGAAGGGGATAAAGCCATTTACGAGAGAAGCGTGTTGATATGCGCCTGGTCTTGTAGGAAATCGACCTCTAGTAGCGTAAGGCTTTCTCTATAATACTGGTTGTATATCCAGTATTTGCGGGTCTGCGCGCTCACGAAACGAAAATGAGTGAAAAATGGGCCTGTGGCAAAAAAAAGCAACTCCGTTAGGTTGAGGTCCTCTCCTTCAAGAAAGGGAGAGTTCTTAATCAAGTGAATGGAGTCACAACATGAACAAACCACAAACCCAGACACCTCTTCGCCATGGTCGTGTCACATCCCCTTCCAGCCGTGGCGCAGTTGCCGTGGATCTTGGCCTGCTGGAAACCTGGCAGGTCAACGAAATGGAAGGCGGCAAGAACTTCCCGGCACTGACGGCCGGTCCGTTCCCGGCGCCTTATCAAACCGACAGTGACAGCGTCACCCCACCCGCCGACGGCGTCATCCTCAGCGGTGGCAAGACCGATGCCCGTGACTGCATCAACTTCACCCACGAGGAAATGGCCAAGAAACTTGGCCGCGCCTTCACCTGGCCGTTGCTCAATGTCGAGCCGGGTCAGACCTTCAAGGTCACCTGGGCATACACCGCGCCGCACACCACCCGTGGCTATCGCTGGCTGATCACCAAGGATGGCTGGGATCCGCAACAGCGCATCACCCGCGCGCAACTGGAAACCCAGCCGTTCGCTGAAGACTTCTATACCCAGGTGCCGTACTACAGCCATGCAGGCGAACTGAAGGCCAAGGTCAATCATGAAGTGAAACTGCCGGCCAACAAGAAGGGCCAGCATGTGATTGTGTTGATGTGGATCGTCGCCAACACCGGCAACGCCTTCTATCAAGCCTTCGATGTGGACTTCAAATAAGCCCGCACCGTTAAACCCACACGTTCTGAAGGATTAGAACATGTCAAAGATTGACTTTACCTCACTGCAATCGCCGCTCAACGATGCCGCTTCGCTGATGCCGAGCATTGCCGGCAAAAAGATCCTCATGGGCTTCTGGCACAACTGGCCTGCCGGCCCGAGCGATGGCTACCAGCGTGGCCAGTTCGCCAATATCAGCCTGGTGGATGTGCCAAAGGATTACAACGTGGTGGCCGTGGCCTTCATGAAGGGCAACGGTATCCCAACCTTCAAACCGTACAAGCTGTCCGACGCCGAGTTCCGTCGCCAGGTGGGCGTGCTGAACAGCCAGGGCAGGGCGGTGCTGATTTCCCTTGGCGGCGCCGATGCACACATCGAACTGCATAAAGGCAACGAACAGCCGCTGGCCAGCGAAATTATCCGCCTGGTGGAAACCTATGGCTTTGATGGCCTGGATATTGATCTTGAACAGAGCGCGATTGATTTCGCCGACAACAAGACTGTCCTGCCCGCCGCCTTGAAACTGGTCAAGGACCACTACGCGGCTCAAGGCAAACACTTCATCATCAGCATGGCGCCGGAGTTTCCGTACCTCACCACCGCCGGCAAATACGTCGGTTACATCCAGGCGCTGGAAGGCTATTACGACTTCATCGCCCCGCAGTATTACAACCAGGGTGGCGACGGCATTTGGGTGCAGGAGGTCAACAGCGGCAACGGCGCCTGGATTGCCCAGAACAACGACGCGCTGAAGGAGGACTTCCTGTTTTACCTCACCGAAAGTCTGGTGAGCGGAACGCGCGGGTTTACCAAGATCCCGGCAGACAAGTTCGTCATTGGCCTGCCTGCGAACGTCGATGCGGCTGCCACCGGTTATGTGATCAACCCAACAGCCGTGACCAATACATTCAAGCGTTTGCACGACAAAGGATTGTCGATCAAGGGCCTGATGACCTGGTCGGTGAATTGGGACAACGGGATCAGCAAAGACCATGTGCCCTACAACTGGGAATTCAGCCGCCGTTATGGGCCGATGATCAATGGCACTGCTCTCTCTGGCCTGGAGCAGGATGAGGCGGATCTGGAGGTCGCCGATCGGCAGTAGCGCAAAGGGGCCTCTGGCAGACGTGCCAGAGGTCAAACCGCTAAGCTTCTGATCTGACTAAAATCCGATGCCTGTTTGGGCATCGGATTTTTTGCGTCACGCTCACATTGCGCTGAGCGTTCCTCAAACCGAGTTACCGCACCAAACAAGGCCGCTTGTTATCAAAGCCCCAACCCGGGATCAGAAACTGCATCGCCACACTGTCATCCCGGGCTCCAAGGCCCATGCCTTTGTACAGCTCATGGGCCTGGGCTACGGCGTCCATATCAATATCCACACCCAGGCCAGGCTTGGCCGGCACCTTCACATAGCCCCCTTCAATCTTCAACGGCTCCCGCGTCAGGCGCTGGCCGTCCTGCCAGATCCAGTGGGTATCGATGGCGGTGATCTCGCCGGGGGCGGCCGCCGCCACCTGGGTAAACATCGCCAGGGAAATATCGAAGTGGTTATTGGAGTGCGAGCCCCAGGTCAGGCCCCACTCGTTGCACATCTGCGCGACGCGCACCGAGCCCTGCATGGTCCAGAAGTGCGGGTCGGCGAGGGGGATGTCCACTGATTGCAACTGGATGGCATGGCCCATTTCACGCCAGTCGGTGGCGATCATGTTGGTGGCGGTTTTCAGGCCTGTGGCGCGGCGGAATTCGGCCATGACTTCGCGGCCCGAGTAGCCGTTTTCTGCGCCGCAGGGGTCTTCGGCGTAGGCCAGCACATGATGCTGGTCGCGGCACAGGCGGATGGCTTCTTTTAAGGACCATGCGCCGTTGGGATCAAGGGTGATGCGCGCATCGGGAAAACGCTCGGCCAGCGCAGTGACGGCTTCGATTTCCGCGTCGCCACTCAATACGCCGCCCTTGAGCTTGAAATCGTTGAAACCGTATTTGGCCTTGGCCGCTTCGGCCAGGCGCACTACCGCGTCGGCGGTCAGGGCTGTTTCATGGCGCAGGCGGAACCAGTCGTCATCGGCGTCGGCCTCGTTGCGGTAGGCCAGGTCGGTGGCGTTGCGATCCCCCACATAGAACAGGTAGCCGAGCATCTTCACTGCGTCGCGTTGCTGGCCTTCGCCTAGCAAGGCGGCCACCGGCACTTCGAGGAACTGGCCCAGCAGGTCGAGCAGTGCGGCCTCCATGGCGGTGACGGCGTGGATGGTGATGCGCAGGTCGAAGGTTTGCAGGCCGCGGCCCGCGCTGTCTCGAGACGCAAAGGTACTGCGCATCTGGTTGAGAACGCGCTGGTACTGGCCAATCGGCTGGCCGACCACCAGGCTGCGGGCGTCTTCCAGGGTTTGGCGAATGCGCTCGCCGCCGGGCACTTCGCCCACGCCAGTGTTGCCACTGCTGTCCTTGAGGATCACGATATTGCGCGTGAAGTAGGGGCCGTGGGCGCCGCTGAGGTTGAGCAACATGCTGTCGTGGCCGGCGACGGGGATGACTTGGAAGTGGGTGACTACAGGGGTATTCATGGCGCGTTCCTGGCTGAGTTCAAAGAGGTTTGCTGATGGCGGCACCGTCGGGCACGGCCAACACGGCAGAGGGAGAGGTCTTGGCAAAGAACACCAGGATGGCCGCGAGCACCGAGGTGCAGGCCAGGCCATACAGCCCGCCCTGGATCGAGCCGGTGGTTTGTTCGAGAAAGCCGAAGGTAGTCGGCGCCACAAAACCGCCCAGGTTGCCAATGGAGTTGATCAGCGCGATCACCGCGGCGGCGATGCGCACATCCAGGTAGCCCTGGGGGATCGGCCAGAACAGCGACGACGCGGACTTGAACCCTATGGCGGCAAAACAGATCGCCACGAAAGCGAAGATCGGCCCGCCGGTGGTGGACATGAACATGCCGGCCGCCGCGATCAGCAGGGCCGCCGCGACCCAGGCTTGCTGGAACTTGAACTTGCCCGACAGCGACGCGAAGGCGTACATGGCAATGATCGAGATCAGCCAGGGGATCGAGTTGAAGAAACCCACCTGCACATCACTTAGGTCGCCCATTTTCTTGATGATGCTGGGCAGCCAGAAGGTGGCGGCGTAGATCGTCAATTGAATGCAGAAGTACAGAGCGCAGAACAGCAGGATCTGGCGGTCTTTGAGCAGCTTGCCGAGGGTGGGTTTCACCGTGGTCAGGGCTTCGCGATCACGTTGCTCCTGATCGATGGCGCCCACCAGCGCATCCTGCTCTTCGCGGCTCAACCACTTGGCGTCGTGGGGTTTGGAGTCGAGCCAGAACCACACGAAGAAGCCCAGCGCCACCGAGGCCAGGCCCTCGATGCCGAACATCCATTGCCAGCCATGCAAACCAAAGCCTTCGATCTGCAACAACGCGCCCGACAACGGCCCGGAGATCAACGACGCCACCGCCGAGCCACTGAGGAAGATCGCGATAGCCTTGCCACGCTCCACGCCGGGCAACCAGCGCGTGAAGTAATAGATCACGCCCGGGAAGAATCCTGCTTCCGCCACACCCAGCAGGAAACGCAGGATGTAGAAGTGGGTTTCGTTCTGGATAAACGCCATCAGCGTGGCGACGATGCCCCAGGTGAACATGATGCGGGTCAGCCAGATACGCGCGCCGACTTTTTGCAGCAGCATGTTGGACGGCACTTCGAACAGCGCATAGCCAATGAAGAACAGCCCGGCGCCGAAGCCGTAGGCCGCTGCGCCGATCCCCAGGTCATGCTCCATGTGCGTGCGCACGAAGCCGATATTGACCCGGTCGATGTAGTTGAGGATGAACATGACCACGAACAGTGGGAGCACATGACCCTTCACTTTGCTCACGGCGCGGGCGAGCGCTGAATCACTTTCGGGTACGGCAGATGCTGGGCTTGAATGCTTCACGAATGAAAACTCCCCCTGATTATTTTTATGCGGGTTTGGTGTTTTGTTGACAGACATCATACAAGTTGTTTTTTGAAGGCCGCAATCCTGTGAGGGCTGTTTTGTTCTTATAAGCCGGTATTGAGATTGGCTATTTTGGTTATTTGCCAGGTTTTATTGGGTTTTTCCCCGCTGGTCACGGCTCGGGGTGTGCGCTTCTCTCAAAGCGAAGACAGGGTCGGGTGAGGTGGGATGAGTGCGTTGTCATACAAGTTGGGTGTTTTTCGCCACCACCCGTCGCCCCGTGCGCTCAGGGTGATAAGCTCCCCCCAGCCCAACCCCGTGGACCCGTCTCGATGCCGATTAAAAGCACACCGCCTGTGCGTAAACGTTCCGCCAACCTGGCACAGGGTGTGGTCGAGGCACTGACCCAGCGCATCCAGTTGGGACAACTCAAGCCGGGTGAAAAACTGCCGTCCGAATCCACCATCGTGCTTGAGCATGGGGTGAGCCGTACCGTGGTGCGTGAAGCCTTGTCCAAGCTGCAGGCGTCGGGGCTGGTGGAGACGCGTCACGGCATCGGCACCTTTGTGCTGGAGCAGCACACGCAGCCGGGCCTGCGCTTGCATGTGGACACGGTCGCCAGCGTGCGCAACATGCTCGAATTGCGCCTGGGCCTGGAAGTGCAAGCGGTGGCGTTGGCCGCGCTGCGCAGGAGCGAGGCACAACTGGCCCACATGCGCCAGGCACTGGACGACTACCAAGCCTCCCTGGCCAACAACGACAGCTGTGTGGAGGAGGACAAGCGCTTTCACCAACTGATCGCCGAAGCCACCGGCAATACGTTTTTCACCGACATCATGCAGCACCTGGGCACGGCGATGATTCCGCGCACCCAGGTGAATGCCGTCGAGCGCGGCGGCGCGGACTTTGCCCAACTGGGGCAGTTGGCGAACCTGGAACACGAGGCCATCTACAACGCTATCAAGCGCCAGGACCCGGACGCCGCACGGGCGGCCATGGTGCTGCACTTGACCAACAGCCGGGATCGATTTTCCGGGCACTCTTAAGGAATCACCGTTGAACGAACACACCTTGTCCCAGCGCCTGGAGCGCGTTGCCGCGCACATACCGACGGGTGCCCGCCTGGCCGATATCGGCTCCGACCACGCCTACCTGCCGGTGGCCCTGATACACCGCGGCGCTATTGCGGCGGCCGTGGCGGGGGAAGTGGCCGCGACACCGTTTCAGGCGGCCAACCGTACCGTGGCCGACAACGGCCTGACGCAGCACATCACCGTGCGCCTGGCCGATGGTTTGGCGGCGATTCAAGCCGGCGATGACATTACCGCCATCAGCCTGTGCGGCATGGGCGGCGAGACGATCCGCGACATTCTCGACAGTGGCAAGGCGCACCTCAATGGCCGGGAACGCCTGATCCTGCAACCCAACGGCGGCGAGCACCCCCTGCGCCAATGGTTGATGGACAACGGCTACCGGATCCTGCACGAGGAGCTGCTGCTGGAAAACCGCTTCTACTACGAAATCATCGTTGCCGAACGCGCCGAGGCGGTCACCTATACCGCCGAGCAACTGTACTTCGGCCCGCTGCAAATGCAGGCCCGCAGCCCGGCGTTTGTGGCGAAATGGCAACGGATATTGCGCCAGAAGCGCAAGACATTGGCCAGCCTCGAACAGGCGCGGCAGGCGGTGCCCGAGCAGAAAGTGCAGGAGATCGTGCAGCAGGTGAAGTGGATCGATCAGTTGCTCGCCTGACCGCCACCGGTCCAGTGTGGGAGATGTGGAGCCTTAGCGAGGCTTCGAGCGGTGTATCAGGCAACATCCATGTCGTGAATGCCGCAGCCTTCGAAGCCTAGCTAAAGCTCGACATCTCCCACATTCGATCGTGCAGGCCGGTGCTGCCTGGCGACATTCGCGGCACTTCACCGCTACGCTGTAGTCTTCTCTTAAATCCCCCCAAGGTGTTGCCTCGATGATCACTGTTCACCACCTCAACAATTCCCGCTCACAACGTATCCTGTGGGCGCTTGAAGAATTGGGCCTGCCCTACGACATCAAACGCTACCAGCGCGACGCCAAGACCAACCTGGCGCCGCCTGAACTCAAGGCCATTCACCCCCTGGGCAAATCCCCGGTGATCGAAGACGGCTCGCGTGTGCTGATCGAGTCCGCCGCGATCATCGACTACCTCATCCGTCGCCACGGCAACGGCCAACTGCAACCCGACCCAGCTACCGACGCCTACGACAGCTATGTGCAATGGCTGCATTTTGCCGAAGGCTCGGCCATGCTGCCGCTGATGCTCAACCTCTACGTCGGACGCCTGGGTGACGCAGGTGCACCGCTGCATCCGCGGATTGAATCGGAGCTGGCCAACTACCTGGGCTACCTGAATGACGTGCTGGGCCACACGCCGTACCTGGTGGGCGACGCACTCAGCGGCGCGGATATCCAGATGAGCTTTATCGGCGAAGTCGCCCAGGCCCAGGGCAAATTGCAGGCCTACCCGAACCTCGCGGCGTGGCTGCAAAAGCTCCAGGCGCGGCCGGCTTATCGCAAGGCGGTGGAGCGGGGCGGGGAATACGCGTTCGCCAAATAGCCAGAAGCCATGTTGGAGGAGGCTTGCCCTAATGCCAGTCAGTTAAGCGCAGATCTCCTGTGGGAGCGGGCTTGCTCGCGAAAGCGGTGGGTCAGTCAGCCTCGATGTTTGCTGGGCCGACGCCTTCGCGAGCAAGCCCGCTCCCACATTTGACCTTCGCTGCTTTGAACACTTCGTTCGCTTAACTGACTGGCATTGAGGCTTGCCCCCTCCCACATTTACAGCCTTAGACCCAGGTTCGTCAGGTGAACCTTCGAGTCTCCCAGCGCTCACTTAAAAGGTGGCACTGGCTTTTCTCGAAAGGAATCTGCATGCACTCCATCTCGTCAATCGCGCCCGTAGAGCGCGAACTGAGCCTGCGGGCAGTCATCACCGGGATCGTGCTGGGCATCCTGCTGACCCCTTCCAATGTGTACGCAGGCTTGAAGATCGGCTGGTCGTTCAATATGTCGATCATCGCCTTGCTGATCGGTTATGGCCTCTGGCAAGGCCTGGCCCAGCGTTCCGCTGAACACCTGCCGTGGACCCTGCACGAGAGCAATATCAACCAGACCGTGGCCTCTGCCGCGGCGTCGATTATTTCCGGCGGGCTGGTCGCGCCCATCCCGGCGTATACCTTGCTCACCGGCAACCAACTGGCAGCGCTGCCGATGATCGCGTGGGTGTTCTCGGTGAGCTTCCTGGGGATCTGGATCGCGTGGTACCTGCGGCCTTCATTGCTCAATGACAAGGCCCTGAAGTTTCCCGAAGGCATGGCCACCCTGGAAACCCTGCTGCACATCTACAACCATGGTCGCGAAGCCGCCACGCGCTTGAAAGTGCTGCTCGGCGCAGCGTTGTTGTCCGGGTTGGTCAAGTGGGTGGATACCTTTATGTGGGCCTTCCCGCGCTGGTCACCGAACGCCCAGTTGGAGCGCCTGACCTTCACCGCCGACCCCTCTCTGCTGTTGCTGGGGTTCGGCGGCATCATCGGCATTCGCGTAGGCCTGACCCTGTTGCTCGGCGCCTTGCTGGCATGGGGCGGGCTGGGGCCGTGGCTGTTGGCCGATGGCTTGGTGAGCCTGCCCGCCGACAGCAGCGGCCCGCAATTTGCCGCGCTGGTGGAATGGCTGCTGTGGCCCGGCGTGAGCCTGATGGTGTGTTCCACCCTGGCGTCCCTGGCGATTCGCCTGTGGGCGTTGCATCGCTCAACCCGAGCGGCTGGCGGCACGCCCTGGGCGGTTCCCAAGCCTGGGCCTGCCGTGGGGTTCGCGCTGGCGATAGTGTTGGTGGTGAGCCTGCAAGCGCTGTTGTTCGGTATCAACCTTGGGATGGCGCTGCTGACCATTCCCCTGGCGATCTGCCTGGCCGCCGTGGCGGCGCGGGTGGTGGGGGCAACCGGTATTCCGCCGATTGGCGCCATCGGACAACTGTCCCAGCTGAGTTTTGGCATCGTTGCGCCGGGCCAGATGCCGATCAACCTGATGAGCGCCAACACCGCTGGGGGGGCGGCGGGGCAGTGCACGGACCTGATGAATGACTTCAAGGTGGGCAAGGCGATTGGCGCGACGCCGCACAAACAGGTTATCGCCCAGATTCTCGGGATTTTTGTCGGCAGCGTCGTCGGCGTATTCGCGTACCTGGCGTTGATCCCCGACCCGCAAACCATGCTGCTCACCGAACAATGGCCAGCCCCGGCCGTCGCCACCTGGAAAGCCGTGGCCCAAACCCTGACCCACGGGCTGGATTCGCTGTCACCCAGTATCCGCTGGGCCATTGCTGTTGCAAGCCTGTGCGGCGTACTGCTGGGCATACTCGACAGCACATTACCCACCCATCGCGCCCGCTATCTGCCCAGTACGGCAGCCTTGGGACTGGCGTTTGTCTTGCCTGCGTCGGTGTCGCTGATGATGGCCCTTGGCGCGATCATGACCTGGGCCGTGAGCTGTCGCTGGCCAAGTGTGACGCAGCGCTTTGCGATCACGGCAGCGGCGGGGCTGATCGCCGGTGAGAGCATTACCGGCGTAGGCGCGTCGTTGTGGCAGATGCTGGGAAGTGAATAAATGGCCGACCTGGATTTACAACTCTTCACGAATTCAAAAGGCTCACCGTTATAGGCTTGGCGCTGCCACGTCTGGATCAAACCCATTCAACTGACCGTTGAGCCTATCCCATGAAACTGCCTGCCCTCGCTGCCACGTTTCTCGCCGTTGCGACGCTGCACCCTTTACCCGTACACGGCGCAGGCCCCATTACCCATGTCGCCATCTACCGAGGCCCGGCAGGCTGCCCGGACTGCTCGGAAAACGTGAAAACCGCCTTGCAGCGTCTCAACCCGAATTACCAGATCGACTTCGTGGGTGCCGACGAACCCATCGACATCACCCCACACACCCTGGCCCGCTACGACCTTTATGTACAACCCGGCGGCGGCCAGGACATCCCCGGCGCCCTCGACAGTCTCGGTGATGAGCGTGCCGAGGCTATCCGCGACTATGTTGCCAAGGGTGGCCGTTACCTGGGCCTGTGCATGGGCGCCTACCTGGCGGACGACAACAATCTCGGGCTGATCCCCCAGGCGCTGGACACCGAAGCCGGCCGCCCCGGTTTTGAAGTGACCGGTATCGACGACGCTGCTGTGCGGGTGACGTGGGACGGCCAGGCTGATCATGTGTTCTATCAGGACGGCCCGTACTTTCCCAAGGCCAGTGCCGCCGCGCCCTACAGGACCCTCGCCACTTACCGCAATGGCGATGTGGCAGCGGCGCGCTATGCCTACCAGAAAGGCGTTGTGGTGCTGAGCGGGCCGCATCCGGAAGCCGGCCAGGAGTGGTTCGAGAATGCCGGTATCCCACTGGACAAGATGCCGCGTGGGGAGCTGTTTGGCTCGCTCATACGCAGCGTTCAAGAGTAAGGCGTGACGCTCGGTAAACCCGTGCACCGCCATGACCAATGTCGATATCAGACTCGATGATGGCGTAACCAGGCTACTTGTACCGGGCCCCGCGCACTTAAGGTGAGGGTCATTGGCCGCCTGAGCACAACAAAAACAATGATTAGCCTGACTCCCAACGATTCTAACGGTCAGCTGGCGCAAGGCTTCAAGCCCCGCCACGTGACTATGTTGTCCATCGCCGGCATCATCGGCGCGGGGCTGTTTGTCGGCTCCGGACATGCCATCGCCGCAGCGGGGCCAGCGGTGTTGCTGGCTTACCTGTTTTCCGGCCTGCTGGTGGTGCTGGTCATGCGCATGCTGGGGGAAATGGCGGTGGCACGCCCGGACACCGGCTCGTTTTCCACCTACGCCGACCAGGCCATCGGCCCTTGGGCGGGGTTCACCATCGGCTGGTTGTATTGGTGGTTCTGGGTGCTGGTCATTCCCATCGAAGCCTTGGCCGCCGGGCACGTGCTCAATCAGTGGTTCCCTCAGGTTGATGCGTGGCTGTTTGCGTTGATCTCAATCGTGTTGCTGGTGATCACCAATCTGTTCAGCGTGGCCAAATACGGCGAATTCGAATTCTGGTTCGCCATGGCCAAGGTGATCGCCATCGTCGGCTTTATCGGCCTGGGCTTCAGCGTACTCATGGGCTGGATCCCGGATCGCGAAGCCAGCGGCTTGAGCCGCTTGATGGAAGAGCATGGCGGGTTTGCTCCCAACGGCCTGTCGGCGGTGGTAGGCGCGTTCATTACCATCATGTTCAGTTTCATCGGCACCGAAGCGGTGACCATCGCTGCAGCAGAATCGAGCAACCCGGCGCAGAACATCGCCAAGGCTACCCGCTCGGTGATCTGGCGCATTGGCGTGTTCTACCTGTTGTCGATCGCCGTCGTGATTTCTGTGGTGCCCTGGAACGATCCGCTACTGGCGTCCGTGGGTTCCTATCAGCGTGCACTGGAAATTATGAACATCCCCAACGCCAAGTTCATGGTCGATGTGGTGGTGTTGATCGCGGTAGCCAGTTGCATGAACTCCTCAATCTACATTTCCTCGCGCATGTTGTTTTCCCTGGGCAAACGCGGCGATGCGCCACCGGCACTTAAAATCACCTCAAAGGCGGGCGTGCCCAGGGCTGCGGTGATCGCCAGCACCATCATCGGTGCGGGCGTTACGTTGCTGAGCTACTTCATGCCGGCCGGTCTGTTCCAGTTCCTGCTCGCCAGCTCCGGCGCCATCGCGTTGTTGGTGTACCTGGTGATCGCTATCTCGCAACTGCGTATGCGTCGCTTGCTGCTTCGGCAGAACGTCGAGTTGACCTTTCGCATGTGGCTGTTTCCCTGGCTGACTTACCTGGTGATCGTGTTCATCTGCCTGGCCCTGGGGGTGATGATGGTGACGCCGGAACACCGCACCGAAGTGTCCTCGACCATTGGCCTGGCGTTGGTGATTTCCTTTATCGGCCTGGTCACGTCGCGTCAGCACAACCGGGCACCCAAGCCGGTGGCGCTGGAACAGTCCTGATCACGCCCGTGGGGTAGCGGTGATGGAAACCGAGGTACCTGTTTGCCAGACCATCGGCTTTTTGCTGCTGGACCAATTCACGCTGATATCGCTGTCGTGTGCGGTCGAGCCGCTGCGCATGGCCAACCAATTGGCGGGCGAAGAGCTCTACCGTTGGCAAACCCTGAGCCTGGACGGCCAGCCGGTGTGGGCCAGCGATGGCGTGTCGGTGACCCCGGATGCGTGCGCGCAGGACCAGCGCGGTTTTGATGCGGTGATCGTGTGCGGCGGCGTGGGCATTCAACAGGCTATCAGCCCTGCGCTCATCGCTTGGTTGCGCAGCCAGGCGCGCCTGTACTGCAAACGTCTCGGCGCGATATGCACCGGCAGTTGGGCGCTGGCCCAGGCGGGGTTGCTTGATGGCTTCCAGTGCAGCGTGCATTGGGAGCTGATGGCGTCGATGCAGGAGGCGTTCACCCGCGTCAAAGTCAGCTCCAGCGTGTTCACGCTTGATGGCAACCGCTTCACCAGCTCCGGCGGCACTGCACCGCTGGACATGATGCTGCACCTGATCGGCCGCGATCACGGGCACACGCTGTCGGCGGCGATTTCCCAAATGTTCGTGTACGAGCGCATTCGCAACGAGCGCGACCACCAACGCGTGCCGCTCAAGCACCTGCTGGGCACGCAACAGCCCAAGCTGCAAGAAGTGGTCGCCCTGATGGAAGCCAACCTGGAAGAACCCATCGACCTCGACGAACTGGCCGCCTACGTGCACGTGTCCCGCCGCCAGTTGGAGCGTATGTTCCAGAAGCACCTGTACTGCACGCCATCGCGCTATTACCTCAAGCTGCGCCTGACCCGAGCCCGCCAGTTGCTGATGCAGACGCCCATTTCGATTGTCGAACTGGCGGTGATTTGCGGCTTTGTGTCTACGCCGCATTTTTCCAAGTGCTACCGGGATTTCTTCGGCGTTGCGCCCAGCGATGAGCGCTCGGACATGCGCCTGCAACCGCCGCCTGAGCTACGGCCCGAGGTGCAAGCCCGGGCCCCGCAAAGGCCCAGAAATGCACTGGAGCAGGCGCGCGACGAGCCGACGTTTGCTACGGTGCAGATTCAAAGGCGATAGGGCTTGGGGCTTGCCCGAATGCCAGTAGGAGCGAGCAAGCACGCTCCTACAGAGGGCAATAAGCCTCAGCGCTCAAATCCACTGGTCATTCAACGCGGTACGCTCACCGCCTTCATGCCCGGTATTCAAAATGCCCCTTGGCTCGATCATCATCAGCCTGGCTTCACCTTCGGCGGCGGTCCTGTGCTCAATGCCACGCGACACCACATACAACTCGCCCGGCTTCACATACACCGGGCCATCCGGCAGGTCGATACGCAGCGTGCCTTCAAGCACCAGGAACGCTTCATCGGTTTCGGGGTGCGAATGCCAAATGAATTCACCCTCGATACGCACCACCTTGAACTGGTAGTCGTTCATTTCGGCGACCACTCTTGGGCTCCATTGCTGATCGATGAGCGAGGCTTTGTGCGTGAGGTTTACAGGCTGGGTGGGATGTGGGCGTTGAGTCATGTTGGATCCTCTTTTCGAAGGCCTTAGCGTATCCAGATGCTGATCCGAGGGCTTGTACGATCCTGCACAAGTGATGTGGATCAATATTTATAACGGTTTAATGTTTACGGCGACTTATTCATGTCGTAATTGAAGTCATGCCGAAATCGTTGAAGTCTTCGCACAAAAAAATAAGGGTTGTAATAGTTGGGCAGCGCTCTGAAAGCCCTGGCGTTTTTCTGCATTTTCCGAAATGGCGTGAAGTCGTCCGAGAGATGAAAAAATTATTGCTGGACATTAGATGTTACTTTCAGTGAGCAAGGAGCAATGATTCTCCGATAATTAACCTTATGAAGGTATTGTTATGAACGCTGATAAAGTTCTAGTGTTACGCACGTGTGCCAATAATATGTCCGATCACTGCGGCCTGATTTGGCCGGTCTCCGGTGTTGTGGAGTGCAAGTATTGGAAACCCACCCGAAAAGTCGAGAATGGCTTGTCTGGACTGCTCTGGGGCAAGGGCGCGAGTACCCATCTGAATATGCAGCCCGATGCCCGTTGGGTGGTGTGTGAAGTGCTTGCTCAAGAAGTTGTTGTTCTGGATGCGAGTGAAGGCGTTAAGTTTCCTCGTGCTGAAGTTGTACATGTCGGCACTCGAAGTAGCGCAGCGCGTTATATCGTTGAGCATATTGCTGATTATCCCTTGTCTGCGGTGGACTTTGTTGAGGTGGACGCCTCTACACAGATACCTGTAGAGGTGAACGCGACGGTTGCAGTGTCGTTGCCAGTGACTGAAAGTGTGTTTGATATTGCCAGGCCCGTTGAGAGTGTTTCGTCATCAACCACATTAGAGACTGCCACGTACGGCAGTACATTGACTGGCGCAAACCAGAGCCAACTTATTGCCGGCTACGGTAGTACTGAAACTGCTGGCGACCAAAGCACCCTGATTGCCGGCTATGGCAGCACCGGGACATCAGGCTCTGATAGCTTGATCATCGCCGGCTACGGCAGCACCCAAACCCCCGAAGAAAAAAGCTCGCTGAAGGCGGGCTATGGCAGTACCCAAAC
>NZ_MPBM01000008.1:0-60361 GCF_001907715.1 Pseudomonas sp. BTN1
GTGTCAGTCTCCTTATCGGGAGCTGATACACCGCTATCGCAGGCAAGCCAGCTCCCACAGTGGGTCTTCATTGGTTTTGAGATCTTTATTTATGACCACCACCTTCGACTTCTCGCACCAGCGCATCCTCGTCACTGGTGCCAGCAGCGGCATCGGTCGCGAAATTGCCCAGCAACTGATCGCCAGCGGCGCTGAAGTCTTCGCTCTCGGTCGCGATGCCCAGGCGTTGGCTGCATTGGGGTGCCACACCCTGTGCGTAGATATCGCTGACAGCGTCGCCCTCGACAAAACCCTGCAAGATTTGCCGCCTCTGCACGGTCTGGTCAACTGCGCCGGTATCTCACGCCTGGAGCCTGCCGCGGCCATCAGCGCCAGCGCCTTCGACCAGGTGATGAGCGTCAACGCCCGCGCCGCTGCGCAAGTGGCCAGCCGGGTCGCGGCAAAGATGATCGAAGCGAACATGGCGGGCAGCATCGTCAACGTCTCCAGTCAGGCGTCGTTGGTGGCGCTGGACGATCACCTGAGCTACTGCGCCTCCAAGGCTGCACTGGATGCGATCACCCGCGTGCAATGCGCCGAGTGGGGCCGTTTTCGCATACGCGTCAACAGCGTCAACCCCACCGTGACCTTGACGCCGATGGCGGCCATGGCCTGGTCCGACCCGGCCAAGCGCGACCCGGCGCTGGCAGCGATTCCTTTGGGGCGTTTTGCGCAACCGGCGGAAGTGGCGCTACCGGTGCTGTTTTTGCTTAGCGACGCGGCGAGCATGATCAGTGGCGTCAGCCTGCCGGTGGACGGCGGCTACACCAGCCGCTAGCCGTTTTCCAACTGCCCGGCGATGACCACTTTGTCCCGTGGCTTGTGCGGGTCTTGCAGGCGGTCAAGTAGCAGGCGCACGGCACTGCTGCCGGCCAGGGATGCATCATGGGCTACGCAAGCGATGGGCACGCCGAAGATATCGGCGAAGGGCAGGCGGTCGATGCCACAGATGGTCAGGCTGTCATGGGCGATGTTGTGCATGCGCAAGGCGCGCAGGGCGCCCAGGGTGATCAACTGGTTGAAGCCCATGATCGCATCCGGCGCCGAGTGTGCGGCCAGGTAGTCGAGAGTATGTAAATAAGCCGGCATCAGCGTGTAGTCGCCCGCCTGCACCTCGACCTGAATGTCGGGGTGCTCGGCCAGCACTTCGCGCAGGCCCTTGAGGCGCTCCACGCTGATGCGCGAGTGCTCGGGGCCGGTCAGCACCAGCAGGCGCTTGAGGTTCGGGGTTTGGCGTAACAGGTAGTGCGCGGCTTGCAGCCCGCTGTGGTAGTTGTCGAGCACCACGCGGCTGAACGGGCTGTCGTGGATCGTGCGATCGAGCAGTACCACCGGGGTCTTGCCGTTGCCCAGGCGTTCGAGGTAGTCGGGCTGGTAGCTGGGCTCGTCGGAGACCGGCGACAGGATGATCCCCGCCACGCGGTAGCCCAGGAGGGTATCGACTGCCTTGCTTTCGAGTTCTTCAAGTTCATCGGTGTCTACCAGCATGATGGTGTAGCCGTGCTTTTTCGCCTCGCGGGAAATGGCCTTGATCATCTCGCTGTAGAACGGGTTGTCTACAGACGCGGTGATGACCCCGATGATCAGGCTTTCACTGCGCTTGAGCCCACGGGCGAAGGCGTTGGGCACGTAGTCGAGCTCGCGAGCCACTTCAAGAATGCGCGCCAGGGTGGCGGGTTTGACCAGGTCGGGTTTGCTCAGGGCCCGGGACACCGTAATGGTGGTCATGCCGACCCGTTTGGCAATGTCGCTGATGGTGACGGACTTTTTCTTGTTCATCGGTAAGGCTGCGAGAGGAAACACCAGCAGGCTAGCATGTGCGCAGATGTAGAGTGATTCAAATCAGCGGATCCCAGCGTTGCGACCAGTCGCCTTCGGCCTTCACCACCGCGCGTAGCAGTTCCAGGGCTTGCTGCAACACCGCCGAATCCCGCGCCCGCGAGTACACCAGGTAGGTCGGAAAGCTGAATTCCGGCGCCTTGGGCACGCGCTGCATCACGCCGCTGTCCAGGTAGCTTTGCACCACCCGTGTGCGGAAGTAGCCGGCACCGCCGTTTTCCAGAATGTACTGCAACGCCAGCGGCCCCAGGTTGAAACTCAGCGCGGCACGCGCACGGTCGGGCAGGGCGGCGTCGTGTTGCTGGCGAAAACCCTGGCCCCAGTCGATATACACGTAGGGCGAGGGTTTGCTCGCCAGTTGCACCAGAATCAGTTTTTCTTCCAGCACCTGCTCCACCTGCAAGCCCGGCCAGTATTGCGGCTGGAACACCAAGGCGGCGTCGAGCACACCCAACTCCAGTTGGCGCAGCAGGTACTCGCCTTCACGCACCTCGGTGCGCAGCGCGTGCCCCGGAATGTGCTCGCGCAGCGCCTTGGCCCAGCCGAGCATCAATGGGTTGCACAGGCTGACCTCTCCGCCGATATGCAGCACATTGCGATAGCCATCGGGCAACGGCAGGTCGCGTCGCGCCGCTTCCCAGGTCTGCAGCAACTGGTTGGCGTACACCACGAAGGCCTCGCCGTCGGCGGTCAGCCGCGCACCGGCACGGTTGCGCACAAACAGCGTGCAGCCGAGCTGGTTCTCAAGGTTTTTGACACGAGCGGTGATAGCGGTCTGGGTGACGTGCAGTTTCTCGGCCGCTGCGGCCAGGCTGCCGCAGCGGGTGATTTCGAGGAAGGTGCGTGCCAGTTCGATGTCCATGAAGCCCCCGGGGATGAATAGGGGCATTGTAGAGCGATGCAGGATTGGAATGCGATCCATGTGGGAGCTGGCTTGCCTGCGAAATCGCTGGTTCAGTTAGCCCATTGGCCTCTGACACACCGCTATCGCAGCATAGGTATCTACATAACTTTGGTACGACGCTGTATCTGTGGCGAGGGAGCTTGCTCCCGTGGCGGCCTGACAGCGACGCTTATCCACCTGACGCGCCGCAGTCCTATGTGGGAGCTGGCTTGCCTGCGAAGACGGCCTGACAGTCAACTGGGATGTTGGATCAGAGCGCGTACATATCCGTTATTTAGGTAACGGCCACTTAGGGTTCCGCCCTGACGGCGGCTCACTTTGCAAAAGCGGCAAGGCACCTAAGATCAAGATCAAAAGCAGATCAAGAGCGGCTCGCTTCGCATCGTGGTTACCGTTGGCTGCTACAACCTACAAAATTGTGTAGAAGCTGCGACGGCGGTGTGTCAGAGGTCAATGTGCTGATTGAACCAGCGCTATCGCAGGCAAGCCAGCTCCCACAGTTGTAGGTATTTCAGGTCGGGATTTTCGGTGTGTGCAAGTGCGCTGTGGGGAATGCCTGTGCATACGCGTGACACACCCTAAGTACCTGCTCATCGGCAAACCGCGCGCCCACCACATGCAAGCCCACTGGCAAGCCATTTGCCGCCAACCCGCAGGGCACTGACGCCGCCGGTTGCTGGGTGAGGTTGAACGGGTAGGTGAACGGCGTCCATTCCATCCACTCAGTCATTCCCGAACCCGGCGGTACGTTGTGCCCGGCTTCGAACGCGGTGATCGGCATCATCGGTGACACCAGCACATCGTAATGCTCATGGAAAGCCGCCATCCGTGCGACCAGCGCCGCCCGGGCTTCCAGGGCTGCGTTGAAATCATCCAGGCTCAAGCGCTCGCCCCGTTGTGCAATGCGTAGCAGCCCTGGGTCCAGAAGTTGCCTTTGCGCCTCGCTCATCGTGCCGGTCAGGCGTGCTGCGCCGGCAGCCCATAGGGTGCTGAACACCTCCAGTGGGTCGCTGAAACCGGGGTCGATCTGCTCGACATGGGCGCCCAGTTGCACCAGGCCCTGCACAGCCCGATCCACTACCTGGGCAACTTGCGGGTCGACTTTCACATAGCCGAACGTGGGGCTATAGGCGACACGCAACCCTTTCAAGTCCGTTCCTGGAATGAGCCAGGGCGTGGTTCGCGGCGCACCGATCAAGCCGTCCCGTGCATCCGGTCGCGCCACGGCTTGCAGCATCAGCACGCTGTCTTGCACGGTGCGCGTCATCGGCCCGAGGTGCGACAGAATCGTCATGGAACTGGCCGGCCATTGCGGTACATAGCCGAAAGTCGGCTTGATCCCGAAGGTGCCGGTAAACGCACAGGGAATGCGGATCGAGCCACCGGCGTCGCTGCCCTGGTGCAGCACGCCCAGGTTCAATGCCGCCGCCGCAGCGGCGCCCCCGGACGAACCACCGGCGGTGGTGCGCGTGTCCCACGGGTTGCGGGTGATGCCATACAGCGGGTTATCGGTGACGCCTTTCCAGCCGAATTCCGGGGTGGTGGTCTTGCCCAGCAGCACCGCGCCGGCCTTGCGCATGAAGGCCGAGAAGGGCGCGTCCACGTCCCACGGGCCCTCGGCACTGGAGGTGCGCGAGCCTTTGCGCGTGGGCATACCGACCGTCAGCGTTAGGTCTTTGATCGACGCCGGCACGCCATCCAGCGCCCCGCAGGGTTCGCCCTTGAGCCAGCGTTGTTCCGACGCCCGCGCAGCGTCCAAGGCGCCTTGCGGGTCGACATGGCAGTAGGCATTCACCACCGGGTTATAGCGCTCGATGCGCAGCAACGCGTCTTCGGTGACCTCCACGGGCGACAAGGTCTTGTCGCGAAAGTGCTGCAACAGTTGCACCGCTGTCAGTTGGCCAATCTCACTCATGCCACATCCCCCTGTGCCGCCTTGACCATGGCGCGCAGCAACACCGCGCAACCCGCCGCCAGGTCATCCGGCGCGGCGTTTTCGATTTCGTTATGGCTGATGCCGCCTTCGCACGGCACAAAGATCATCCCGGCCGGGCCCAGTTCAGCGACGAAGATCGCGTCATGCCCGGCACCGCTGACAATGTCCATATGGCTCAAGCCCAATGCCTGGGCAGCCTCGCGCACGGCATTGACACAGGTCGGGTGAAAGTCCAGCGGCGGGAAGTCGGCGGTGGGCGTCAGGTCAAACGTCAAGCCGTGGCGGGCGGCCGCGTCTTCGATCACTGCGCGCACTTCATCGACCATGGCTTGGAGCTTGTCGGCGTGCAGGTGACGCAGGTCGATGGTCATGTGCACCTGGCCGGGGATCACGTTGCGCGAGCCAGGGTGCAGGTTCAGGCAGCCGACGGTGCCGCAGGCGTGAGGCTGATGCTGATGGGCGATACGGTTGACCGCGCTGACCACCTCGGCAGCGCCCACCAGGGCATCCTTGCGCAGGTGCATGGGCGTAGGGCCCGCATGCGCCTCTACGCCGGTGAGAGTCAGGTCGAACCACTTCTGGCCCAGGCAGCCCATCACCACGCCCAGGGTAATGGCCTGGTCCTCCAGCACCGGGCCTTGCTCGATATGCGCTTCGAAATAAGCGCCCACCGGATGGCCCAGCACCGCACGCGAACCGGCATAGCCGATGCGCTGCAATTCGCTGCCTACCGACAGGCCTTGGTCGTCGCGCTTGTCGAGGGTGTCCTGCAGGTCGAACTTCCCGGCAAATACCCCGGAGCCCATCATGCACGGCGGGAAGCGCGAGCCTTCTTCGTTGGTCCACACCACCACTTCGATGGGCGCCTGGGTTTCGATCTGCAAGTCATTGAGCGTGCGGATCACTTCCAGCCCGGCCATTACCCCGTAGCAACCGTCGAACTTGCCGCCGGTGGGCTGGGTGTCGATATGGCTGCCGGTCATGACCGGGGGCAGGGTGGGGTTGCGGCCAGGACGGCGGGCGAAGATATTGCCGATGGCATCCACACTGATGCTGCACCCGGCGGCCTCGCACCACTGCACAAACAGGTCGCGGGCCTGGCGGTCCAGGTCGGTGAGGGCCAGGCGACACACGCCGCCCTTGGCCGTGGCGCCGAGCCGGGCCAGGTCCATCAGCGACTGCCACAAACGGTCGCGGTTGATCAGCGGGGCATTGCTCTGGAGCGGTTGCGCAAGACTATTCATCAGGAATCTCCACTCAGGCACTCAAGGCCAGGTAACGGTTTTTGATCGTCGGGTCGGCGCGGAAGTCAGCGGCGCTGCCTTCGTACACCACGCGGCCCTGTTCGAGCACGTAATGGCGGTCGGCGAGCTTGTCGCAGACCATCAGGTTCTGTTCCACCAGCAACACCGGCAGGCCCTCGTCCTTGACCTTGCGCAGGATCTTCACCAGCTCGTCAACGATCACCGGGGCCAGGCCTTCAGTGGGTTCGTCGAGGATCAGCAGCTTGGGGTCGTTCAGCAGGGCGCGGGCGATGGCGAGCATCTGCTGTTCGCCGCCGGACAATGCATGGCCGGCGTTTTTGCGCCGCTCCTTGAGGCGCGGGAACATGGCGTACACGTCTTCCAGTTGCCAGCGGCTGTGTTTGCGGGCGGCGATGCGCAGGTTTTCTTCCACCGTCAGCAGGCGGAAAATCCCGCGGTTTTCCGGCACCAGCGCCAAGCCCTGGCGCGCAATTTCGAAAATCTTCTGCCCCACCAACGCCTGGCCGTTGAAGTGGATCTGGCCCTGGCGCGGGCAGATGATGCCGAGGATGCTACGCAGGGTGGTGGTCTTGCCGGCACCGTTACGGCCCAGCAGGGTCACCAGTTCGCCAGGATTGACGCTCAGCGACACGCCCTCCAGCACATGGCTCTTGTCGTAGTAGGAATGGATATTCTCGACGATCAGCATCAGGCAGCCTCCCCAAGATAGGCAGTACGCACACGTTCATCGGCGCGCACGAACTCCGGCGTGCCTTCCACCAGAATCTGCCCATGGCTCATCACCGTGATGCGTTGGCTGATGGACATGACGATGCTCATGTTGTGTTCGATCAACAGCACCGTATGGTCGCGCCCAAGGTCGCTGATCAGTTGGGTCATGATCGGGATATCGTCGATGCCCATGCCCGAGGTGGGCTCGTCGAGCATCAACAGTTTGGGTTTGGAGCAGATCGACATGCCCACCTCCAGTACCCGTTGCTGGCCGTGGGACAACTCACCGGCCAGGGTGTCGGCGCGGGCCGTGAGTTGCAGGCGTTCCAGCACCTGGTCGGCCATCTCCAGGTGTTCGCGCTGGCTGTCCACCCGACGCCAGAAGTTCAAGGCACGCGAGCCATCGCGGCCCTGGGCGGCCAGGCGCAGGTTTTCGCGCACGCTGAGGTTCTGGAACAGGCTGGTGAGCTGGAACGAACGCGCCATGCCCAGGCCGACGCGGCCGTGGGCGGGCTTGCGCATCAGGTTCTTGCCGTCGAAATGGATCGCTCCGGCGGTGGCCTGGCGTTCGCCCGTCAGGCAATGAAACAGGCTAGTCTTGCCGGCGCCATTGGGGCCGATGATGGTGTGGATGGTGCCGGCTTCGACCTTGAGGTTGACGCCATTGACCGCATGGAACGCGCCGTAGGCCAGCTCCAGGTTCTGGGTTTCCAGCAAGATACTCATAGCCCGTCCTCCTTGGCGACGACTGCGGGTTTGCGCGTGCCGCGCAGCTTTTCGAACAGCGACGCCAAGCCGCCCCACAAACCGCCGCGCATGAAGATCACCACCAGGATCAGGATCACCCCCAGCAGCATCAGCCAGCGCGGCCACAGATCGGAGAGAAAGTCACCCAGCAGCACGATGGAACCGGCGCCCAGCAGTGAGCCGAACAGCGAGCCGGTGCCGCCGACGATGGTCATGATCAGGATGTTCTCGGACATCGCCAGGTCGATATTCGACAGCGGCACAAAGTGCAACAGCATGGCGTACAGCGCCCCGGCAATCCCGGTGACCGCGCCGGACAGCACGAACACCAGGATCTTGAAGTGGCGCGTGTCGTAGCCGATGGCCGAGGCGCGGGTTTCGTTCTCGCGGATCGCCATCAGCGTGCTGCCAAACGGCGAAGCGATCACCCGGCGTGCGCCGATGAAAATCAGCAGGAACAGCACCGCGACAAAACCGTAGAAGGCGCGGGCATCGGCCAGGGACAGCAGCACGGTGTCACCCACACGAATTTCCGGGCGTGGCACGCTGAGCAGGCCGTTGTCGCCGCCGGTCCAGTCGCTCAGGGTGTAGGCGACGAAGTAGGCCATCTGGCTGAACGCCAACGTGAGCATCACGAAGTAAATGCCCGTGCGCCGAATCGCCAGGGCACCCACCAGCAAAGCCAGCACGCCACCGGCCAGCGCCGCGCCCAGCAACGCCATGAACAGGCCCAGTTGCAGGTGGATCATCAACAGCGCCGCACAATAAGCTCCGGCACCAAAGAAGATGCCTTGGCCGAAGGACAGCAGCCCGGTATAGCCCAGCAGCAGGTTGCAGGCCAGGGCGGCCATGGCAAAGATCAGTATCTCGGTGGCCAGGGTCGCCGAGGGCAACACCAGCGGCAGGCCGATCAGCACGGCCAGCACCCACACCAACATGGCTCTGGATTGGGTCTTGGCAAACGGCAGGGGGTTTTTCTCGCTCATGTCAGGCTCTCCCGAACAGGCCGTAAGGGCGTACCAGAATCACCACGGCCATGGCGCCGTAGATCATCAGGCTCGCACCCTGGGGCCAGAGTGTGGTCATCAGGCTTTGCACCACGCCCACCAGCAAACCGCCGACCAGCGCACCGCTGAACGAGCCCATGCCGCCGATCACTACCACCACGAAGGCGATGCCGAGAATCTCCGGGCCGACGAAGGGCTGGGCGCCGCGCAAGGGCGCGAACAACACCCCGGCGACACCGGCCAGGGCGACGCCGAGGGCGAAGGTCATGGAGAACAGGCGGAAGATATTGGTGCCCAGTAGCGACACGGTTTCGGTGCTTTCACTGCCGGCGCGCACCAGGGCACCGAAGCGCGTGCGCTCCAGCAGCAGCCACAGGCCCAGGCCCACTAGCCCGGAAAACACGATGAGGAACAGGCGGTAGTAGGGATAGACAAAATCACCCACTACCAGCACGCCGCGCAACAGTTCCGGCACGGCGACGCTTTTGCCCACCGGGCCCCAGATCATTACGCTGGCTTCCTGGATGATCAGAGCGATCCCCAAGGTCACCAGAATCTGGAACATGTGCGGCAAGTGGTAGATACGCTGGATCAACAAGCGCTCAATCACCCAGGCCAACGCAGCCACCACCAACGGCGCGATCAGCAACGCCAGCCAGAAGCTGCCGGTGAGGCTTACCGCGGTGTAGCAGATGTAGGCGCCGAGCAGGAAGAACGCGCCGTGGGCGAAGTTGACGAAGTTGAGCAGGCCGAAAATGATCGTCAGCCCCACCGCGATCAGGAAGTAGATCATCCCTAACCCAAGGCCGTTGAGGATCTGGAACAGGTACAGATTAAGCATGCAGGCACCCTCCGCAGGTGGCCGCTTGCGCGGCCCTGCGCGACAAAAGTTAAGCGGTCAGCCGAGTGTGCAGCCCGTCGCCTCGACTGCGGGGAACGATTGGCCAGCGCTGAGCACTTTGGCCAGGTCGTCCTTGTCGGCCATGTCGCCGCTGGCCTTGCCGATCAGCAGGTAGTAATCCTTGATCACCTGGTGGTCGCCGGCGCGGATTGACTCCTTGCCGGTCGGGCCTTCGTAGCTCAAGCCTTGCAGGGCCTTGGCTACGGTCGGGCCGTCGAAACTGCCGGTGGCGATGATGGTGTCGAGCATGACTTTGGTGCTGATGTAGTCGGCGGCCAGCGGGTAGGTGGGGTTGATGCCGTAGGTGGCCTGGGTCAGCTTGACCAGCTCACGGTTGAGCGGGGTGTCGACCTGGTGCCAATACTGCGCGCCCAGGTACACGCCTTCGAGCACATCGCTGCCCAGTTCCTGGAACTGATCCAGGCCGGCAGACCACACCAGCAATACCTTCATGCGCTCCTTGATGCCGAAGTTCACGGCCTGGCGCAGGGTGTTGGACGATTGGCTGCCAAAGTTGAGCAGCACCAGCACATCGGGCTTGGTGGAAATGGCGTTGGTCAGGTAACCGGAAAACTCCTGTTCCTGCAGTGAGTGGTAGCTGTTGCCCACGTGTTCCAGGCTATGTTCCTTGAGCACGTTTTTGGCCCCTTCGAGCAAGGCTTCGCCGAACACGTATTGCGGGGTGATGGTGTACCAGCGCTTGGCGTCCGGCAGCAACTTGATCAGCGGCACCATGGTTTCGCGGATCGCACCGTAGGTGGGCACTGACCAGCGGAAGGTCGCCTTGTTGCAGTCCTTGCCTGTGACTTCATCGGCGCCCACCGGGGTCATGAACACGCCGCCGACCTTGTCCACTTCCTTGGCCACCGCCAGGGCGGAAGACGACAGCGTGCAGCCCTGGAAGAACCGTGCGCCGTCCTGCGCGATGGCCTCTTGCACCTTGCGCACCGCCTTGCCGGCGTTGCCTTCGGTATCGATGACCTTGTAGTTCAGCGGGCGGCCGAGCAAGTCGGGGTGTTGTTGCACCGCCAGGCGTGAACCCATATCGGCAAATTTGCCATAGCTGGCAAAGGCGCCAGACATGGACTTGAGGCCGTAAAAGGTAAAGGGCTCGGCGGCGAATGCCGAACGCACGCTCAGCGGAAGGCTGAGGGCGGCGGCGGCGGTGAGGCTGGCTTTCAATAACGTACGACGCTGCATGGGGTGACTCCCTGGTTTAGTTATTGGCAGGAGCGGCAAGGGCGATACGGTGGAGCAAGGGCCTGTGGGCAGGCTTGTTATTGGATAACTCGATTTCGCGGGGGAACGGGGTCAAATGTGGGAGCTGGCTTGCCTGCGATGGCATCTACTCGGTCCCTCTGTAACACCGAGGCGCCCGCATCGCAGGCAAGCCAGCTCCCACATTGAACGGGTTCCCACATTGAATGGTTGGTGTGTTTAAGAGTGGTCGAACTCCAAGAGGAAGTGCGGGCTCACCTGGCCTTCCAGCGCGGTCATGTGGTGTTCGGCATCGCACATGTGTTCATGCATCAAGCTGCGCACCGCGCTTTCATCCCTGGCGCGAAAGGCGATCAGCAGTTGCTTGTGATAGTCGAGGTTGGCCGCATCGAACTGCTTGCGCTTGGGCTTGTAGGCCTTTTTCAGCACCACCAGGTCGCGCAGCAAGTCATTGAGGAACTGCGCCATGAAACTCAGCAGCGGGTTGGGGCAGGCCCGGGCCAGCAGGTTGTGGAACTCCAGTTCCGCCAGGCGTTGTTCGCGCTGGCCGGCTTCGCTGTCTTCGGGGGCGCTGCAAAAATCCACGTTGGCTTGCAGGGCCAGGTAGTCGTCTTCGCTCAAACGCCCCAGCACCGACACCGCCAACTCCACTTCGATGACCTTGCGCAGTTGGTAGACCTGCTCGCCGTCCAGGTGCTGGAAATGCAGGTAATTGCGCAAGGCGCGGCTGGCCGGCTCGGTGCCGGCCTGGTTCAAGTACGCCCCGCCACTGGGGCCGGTGCGCGTGCTCACCAGGCCCTCCACTTCCAACGCCTTGAGCGCTTCGCGTGCCGAACCCTTGGAACACTGGAAGCTTTCCATCAGCTCGCGTTCGGTGGGCAGGCGATCGCCGGGCTTCAAGGCGTCGGTGACGATCGAGCGCTTGACCGACTCGACAATCACATCGGACAGCTTCTGGCGTTTGCGGCGTAACGGACGACTCAGCATGGCGGTGATTTATCGTATTAATGCGGATAAATAGCACTTAATAACGATTGGGCAGGTGCGTCAACGCAAGGGGTCGTTTTCGGTGAATAGGGGTCGTAAATGCGCAGGTTATTCCCAGGCGCCCAAATCCAGGCAGCGTGCGGTCGCCGGCGGCTGTTTGCCATAAGCGAGAAAATCCCCTAGCCAGCGGCTCACACAGCCGTCAGCGCCTGCGTGTGCCGACTCCTTGAGCAAGAGCTGCTCGACACCGGCGGCGAGCGCTTCGCCAGGCTCGGTATTGATCAGCACCATGCGCCCGACGCGCTCGGGAAAAAGCGTGCCATAGCGGCTGCCCAGGCGCGTGGCAGCGGCGTTGCCCAGGTAGTTGAGGCGCGCCTCGCCCAATTGCCCGCGCACGTACTCCATGTCCCGGGCGGCCTGTTCCACGGCATTGCCCTGGCGCAGGTCGCGGGTGCTCAGCTCGATCACGTCGTAGCGGTCGACCAGGGTGCGATAGGCGGTGGTGGCAAGCGATTCCCAGCGGCTGGCCAAGTGAAGGACGAAAGGTGCGCCTTTGACCCGCTGGGGGTCGCCGGCCTGGATGAACACCACGCCTTCACGGTTGAGCGGCTGCCGTGCGCCTACCCGTGTCACGCTCAGGCGAATGCGGCCGCGCTGGGGGGCGGCATGGTCGCGGGGCACGCTGACCAGGCCGCATTGGGTGCGGCCAACCACTTCGGGGTCCAGGCGCGCTGTTGCAGTGAGTGGGCAGTCCAGCAACCAGTCGATCGCGGTGGGGGCGATCAAGGGCTCGGCCAACGCCAGGTTTGGTATCAGCCAAAAGCCGATGCAGACCAGGCCGTTTACAAAAGCGCTGGGTTTCATCATGAGGTCCTGGGCATCCGTGTGATAACGGCTTTTTTACCAAGGACCTTGGGGTGGAAAATGTAAGGTGAAGAAACAACTCGTGTATGAAATATGAGTTTCGTTTATCAGATATCGGTGTTCCAGCCACCGCCCAATGCCTTGTACAGGGCGATGCTGGCTTGCAGGCGCGACAGGCGCAGTAGCACGTTCTGGTCTTGGGCGTCGTACAGGGTGCGCTGGGTTTGCAGTACCGTGAGCAGGTCTTCGGCGCCAGCTTCATAGCGGCTTTGGGCAATCTGGAAGGCGGCCTGCGCCTGTTGCAGCTCTTCGGTTTGCCACTGGCGTTGCTGGTCCAGGCGGGTGATGCTGCTGAGGGCTTTTTCCACATCGGCAAAGCCGTTGATGATCGCCCCACGGTAGGTTTGCAGCAGTTCATCCTGGCGTGCCCGAGCCTTGTCGCGCTCGGCGCTCAGCCGGCCATTATTGAAAATCGGCGCCATCAGGCCCGAAGTCAGGGTGTAGAAGGGGCTGCGCAGGATCTCTTCAGCCTTGGACGCGCCTGAGCCGAGCGTTGCGCCCAATGTCACCGTCGGCAGCATGGCCGCACGGGCCACCGTGACATCGGCGCTGGCCGCCGCCAACTGGGCCTCGGCCTGGGCGAGGTCGGGGCGCCGGCTCAATAACTGGCTGGGCACGCCAGGCCCGATACTTGGCCAGGTCAATGCCTGAAAGGGTTCTGTGCCTAGCTCCAGGGCCTGCACGGGCTGGCCGAGCAAGGCGGCGAGGGTGATCTGCGATTCTTCGGCCGATTGCTCGATCAGCGGCAGTTGCCGTTGCTGACCGGCCACCAGGCTTTTCTGTTGTGCCAGTTCCAGGGCCGTGGCGGAACCTGCGTCGTGGCGGGTCTGCACCAGGTTCAGCACATTGCGCGCATTCGCCAGGTTGAGCTCGGCAATCTGCAGGCGCTGGCGTGCGGCCAGGGTTTGCGCGTAGCGGTCGGCGACGTTGCTGAGCAGGGTCAGCTCCACGTTGGCCTGATCGAACTCACTGGCGTGCAAGCTGTGCACGGCGCTGTCGCGGGCAGCGGCGCGGCCACCCCAGAAGTCGATTTCGTAGCTGGCCGTGAGGTTGGCGTCATAGTTGTTGACAGTCCTGTTGCTCTCGGTGGCGTCCAGCTCCGAGTTGCCGCTGCCGCGCAACAGCCGTTGACGGCTGGCGCTGAGGTTGAACTTCAGTTCCGGCAACAATGGTGCACCGGCAATTACCGCCGTGGCCTGGGCCTGGCGGACACGCGCCATGGCCGCCGCCACGTCGAAGCTGTCACGGCGGGCCTGGTCGATCAGGCGGTTCAGCGCCGGGCTGCCAAACTGCGTCCACCAACGTTGGTTGATGGCTTGGGTCGCTTCGCGTTCGGCAAAATGCCAGGCGGCGGGCGCAGCAAGGCCGTTGTCGATGGCGGGCGGGTTAGTGCCGCAGGCCGTGAGCAACAGGCACACACTGAGCGCTGACAGTTGTGGAGTGAGAGATCGTTTATTCACTGGTCAACGCCTTAACCGGATCAAGCCGGGCAGCTTTACGGGCCGGCATGAAGCCGAATACGACGCCGGTGACCAGCGCACAGCCAAACGCGCCGAGCACCGCCACCAGGGAAAACTGTACCGCCACTTCAGCCAGCACCAGCACGCCGCCTACCAGCAATGCCAGGGCAATACCGAACAGGCCGCCGACCACCGAGAGCATCACCGCCTCGGTGAGAAACTGGCGCAGGATGTCGCGCTGGCGCGCCCCGGTGGCCATGCGGATGCCGATTTCACGGGTGCGTTCGCGCACGGTCATCAACATGATGTTCATCACGCCGATGCCGCCCACCAGCAGGGAAATCGCTGCAATCGAGCCGAGCATCAGCGACAGGGTGTTCTGGGTCCGTGCTTCGGCCTGGATCATCGCTGCGTCGTTGGTCAGGTGGAAGTCGCGTTTGCCGCCGTGCAGCTTTTGCATAAGCTGACTGATGGCTTGCTCGGCCTCTTGCACCTTGCGTGCATCGGCGGCGGCAATGACAACGTATTCGGGATTATAGGTGCCGAACAGGCGCACGCTGGCGGCGGTATAGGGAATGGCGACACGGTCGTCGCTGTCTTGCATCCCGGAGCTGGAGCCTTTTTCCGCCAACACGCCAATCACTTGGAAGGGCACGTTTTCGATCAGGATGTATTGGCCGATGGGGTCTAGCTGGCCTTTGAACAGCTTTTCGCGCACGCGATGGCCGATCACCGCCACCGTGGCCCCGGCGCGTTCGTCGGCTTCGGTAAAGTAGCTACCTTGGGCCACTGGCCAGTTGAAGATGTCCGGGAAGTTGGTGTCGTTGCCGCCCACATAGGCCATGTAGTCGACGTTGCCGAAGCGCACGCCGGCGTAGGTGCCGTTCACCGGCATGATGCGCTTGACCTGGGGCAATGTAGCCAATGCCGCCACATCATTGAGGGTCACGATACCTGCCGGTGTGCGCGGGTTAGGCGAAAAGCCGCTCAGATAGATGATGTTGGAGCCGAAGGCCGCCATCTGCGCCATGACCTGACGCTTGCTGCCTTCGCCCACCGCCAGCATCACTACCACCGACGCCACGCCGATGATGATCCCCAGCAGCGTCAGCGCGGTGCGGAAGCGGTTGATCCACATGACCCGCCAGGCTGCCTGCACCGCGTCCAGCAGCTCGGCTTTCCAGGCACCATTGTGTTCGGCACCGTCGGCCAGGCGCTGGCGCAGATCCACGGCTTGCAATGCGTCGCTGCCGGCCGTGACGGGCACGTGGGGGGTACTCAACGCCGAATCGCTGATGATCCGGCCGTCGCTGATCTCAATGATGCGGTTGGCATGCGCCGCGACTTCGCGGTCGTGGGTAATCAGGATAACCACATGGCCCTGGCTCGCCAATTCATCCAGCAGCACCATCACCTCGGCACCGCTGTGGCTGTCGAGGGCCCCGGTGGGTTCGTCGGCAAGGATTATATGCCCGCCGTTCATCAACGCCCGGGCAATCGAGACGCGCTGTTGCTGACCACCGGAGAGCTGGTGCGGGCGGTTGTTGGTGCGATCGGCCAGGCCCAGGCGGGTCAGCAGAGCCTTGGCACGGGCATGGCGTTCGGCAGCGCTGATACCCGCATAGATCGCCGGCATCTCAACGTTTTCCTGGGCCGAGCCGGACGGGATCAGGTGGTAGCCCTGGAACACGAAACCAAAGGCTTCGCGGCGCAGCCAGGCCAGTGCGTCGCTGTCCAGGTGCGCGACGTTTTCCCCTGCGAACAGGTAGTCGCCCACGGTGGGGCGGTCGAGGCAGCCGAGGATGTTCATCAGTGTGGATTTGCCGGAGCCGGAGGCGCCGACGATGGCAACGAACTCTCCTGCATGGATCGACAGGTCGATCCCACGCAATACGTCGACCTGCGGGCTGTCGCCGCCGCCGTAGGATTTGCGGATGTTCTTGAGTTCGATCAGTGGCGTGGTCACATCAACCCCCGCTGCCGCTGGCTGGGCCGATCAACAGGTGATCGCCTTCGTCCAGGCCATCCAACACTTCAACCCGCAGGCGGTCACTGATACCCAGCTGTACTTCTCGCTCCTTGATGGCGCCGTTTTTGGTCACGACCCGCGCGATCTGCTTGTCGGTGCCTTGGCTGCCGAGCAGCGCTGCGACCGGGATGGTGAGAGCGTCCCTGGCCTGGCTGGCGACGAAAAACACCTGGGTGGTCATTTCGGCCATTAACGCATTGTCAGCGTTGTCCACATCCAGCAGTACGGTGTATAGCACTACCCGGCCACTGCCGGTTTTGCTGTTACTGCTGGGGCTGCCACTGCCTTGGCTGGTTTCGTTCAGGGGCTTGGGCGGGATCGGCAGGATCTGGCGCACGGTGCTGGTCCAGCGCCGGGTGCCGCCGGCGAGGGTAGTGAAATAGGCGCTCATGCCCGGTTTGACGTGGCCGATATCGGCTTCGGACACTTCGGCCCATACGGTCATCGGCGACAGTTTGGCGATGCGCAGGATCAACGGCGTCTGTTGCTGGGCGTTGAGCGTCTGGCCGACTCGCGCATCTACCGCCACTACGGTGCCGCTCATCGGCGCGTAAATCCGCGTATAGCCCAGTTCGGCCTCGTCACTGCGCAGGCTGGCCTGGGCCTGGCGGATCTGGGCCTTGAACATGTCCACCCGCGCCTGGGTCGCACTCAGTTCGGCCTTGGCGGTTTGCACATCTTCTTCGCGGGTGGCATTCCCGGCGCTCAGGCGCTGCTGGCGCTGATACTTCTGGCGCGCCAGCTCGTGCTGGGCTTTTTGCTCCTGCAACTGGGCCTCGAGGTTTTCGATGGCGTAGCGGCTGGCGTCGAGTTTGGCCTGCTGCGTGGCAGGGTCGATCTCTACCAGTAGCTGGCCTTGCGTGACCTGGTCACCGGCCTCGACATGGATCTTGCGGATCTGTCCGGAGGCCTGGGCGCCGACGTCTACGTAGCGTCGCGGTTGCAGGGTGCCCAGGGCGGTGACACTGTTCTCAATGTCGCCGCGCACGACAGTGACCGTGGGCAAGCTATCTCGACCTGGCGGCAACAGCTGCCAGGCTGCCACTGCAAGGAGGGGGATCAGGCACACCACAGCAAGGAGGGCGAGGCGGGCGGGGCGAGGGCGTTTCATGCTTTGGTTCCAGCCAGGGAAAGGGGGCCGAGTGGCGAAGAGCTGACTGTTATACGAGAAAATTGCGCGAATATTTAGGCGTTTACATACGCAGTAACAGCTGCGTCGGCGAAAAAAACCATACGTGGGAGCAAGACTTCTTTAAAAGTAGATGAGAATTACTATAAATTGCACATACTCAAACTGCCATCATCGATGGCTGTCTGTTGGGAGCAAGTTCGCTCGCGAAAACGTCAACGATAACGCGTGCATCCAGATAAAACGATGTGCCCTCAGGTTCTTCGCGAGCAAGCACGCTCCTACAGGATCAACACCACCGGGAGGTGCTCAGGAGTCATGTTGGAAAACTACTATCGCGAGCTGGTGTGTTTCCTGAACGCCAAGCTGGGTAACCGCCAGGTGGCCGAAGATGTGGTGCATGACGCCTATGTGCGGGTGCTGGAGCGCGTAAGCGATACGCCAATCGAGCAGCCTCGCGCGTTTCTTTACCGCACGGCACTGAACCTGGTGATCGACGGCCATCGGCGTAATGCCTTGCGTCAGTCCGAGCCTCTTGAGGTGCTGGACAGCGAAGAGCGCTTCGCCGCCTGTTCCCCCCACACCAGCCACCACCAGGGCCAGCGCCTGGAGATGCTCGAGCGCGCCTTGGCCGAGTTGCCGGCGGCCTGTCGCGACAGTTTCCTGTTGCGCAAACTCGAAGGCCTGTCCCACGTGCAAATCGCCGAACGCCTGTGCATTTCCCGCAGCCTGGTGGAAAAACACATCGTCAATGCGATGAAGCACTGCCGGGTGCGCATGCGCGAGTGGGAAGCGCACTGATCGGCTGTTAGTTAAATTTTATTTCACTGTCCTCGTTTCCTATCAACACACGGCCTGTTGTTCAGGCCATGAAGGTATTCCCGCCCCACCGCCATGGGGCTTATCCAGAGGACACTGGAATGACACAGGCAATTGCTTCGCCCGCGGTTCATGACCTGATCGGGATCGGTTTCGGCCCTTCGAACCTGGCGCTGGCCATCGCCCTGCAGGAGCGTGAAAAGGCCCAGGGCAAGCTGGACGTGCTGTTTCTCGACAAACAAGCCGACTACCGCTGGCACGGCAATACCCTGGTGACCCAGAGCGAACTGCAGATTTCCTTCCTCAAGGACCTGGTGACCCTGCGCAACCCCACCAGCCCGTACTCCTTCGTCAACTACCTCAAGGCCCACGAACGCTTGGTGGACTTCATCAACCTGGGCACCTTCTATCCCTGCCGCATGGAGTACAACGATTACCTGCGCTGGGTGGCGGGGCAGTTCCAGGCCCAGGCCAACTACGGCGAGGAAGTGCTGGCCATCGAGCCGATCCTGCATCAGCAGCAGGTCGAGGCGTTGCGCGTGATCTCCCGTGATGCCCAGGGCGAGCAGCATGTGCGCACCACCCGTTCGGTGGTGGTCAGCGCCGGCGGCACACCGCGCATCCCCGAGGCATTCAAGGCGTTCAAGGGCGATAGCCGGGTGTTTCACCATTCCCAGTACCTGGAGCGCATGGCCAGCCAGCCGTGCGTAGATGGCAAGCCGATGCGCATCGCCGTGATCGGCGGTGGCCAGAGCGCGGCCGAAGCCTTTATCGACCTCAATGACAGCTTCCCGTCGGTGCAGGTCGACATGATCCTGCGCGGCTCGGCGCTCAAGCCGGCCGACGACAGCCCGTTCGTCAACGAAGTGTTCTCGCCGGCCTTTACTGACCTGGTGTTCCAGCAAGTCGGTGCCGAGCGTGAGCGTTTGGTCGCCGAGTACCAGAACACCAACTACTCGGTGGTGGACCTGGACCTGATCGAGCGCATCTACGGGATTTTCTACCGCCAGAAAGTCTCCGGCATCGCCCGCCAGGCGTTCCGCACCCTGACCATAGTGGAGAAGGCCACCGCCGGCCCGCTGGGCATCGAACTGGCCCTGCGCAATACCGCCACCGGCGAAACCAGCCTCAACCATTACGACGCGGTAATCCTGGCCACCGGCTACGAGCGCCAGATGCACCGTGAACTGCTGGCGCCGCTGCAAGCCTACATGGGCGACTTTGAAGTGGCCCGCGACTACCGCATCGTCACCGACGAGCGCTGCAAGGCTGGCATCTACATCCAGGGCTTCAGCCAGGCCAGCCATGGCTTGAGCGATACCTTGCTGTCGGTGTTGCCGATTCGGGCGGATGAGATTGCGGCGTCGTTGTATGAGCACGATCGAAACCGCGACAAGGGACGTTCGGTGCAGGACTTGCTCCTGGCTACTGCCAGCTGACCGATCCCCTGTAGGAGCGAGCTTGCTCGCGAAGAACGTCAACGATAACGCGCCTCATCTGAATGAACGTGGCGCTCTCGCCTTCTTCGCGAGCAAGCTCGCTCCTACAGACGGCACTTGTGACAAAGTGTGGCTATTGGTACTGTACAAAAAACCAGTATCGGTAGCCCTCCATGCAGTTGATCGAAAAACTCAGCATCCTCGCCGACGCCGCCAAGTACGACGCGTCCTGCGCCAGCAGTGGCGCGCCCAAGCGCAGTTCCGAGGGCAAGGCGGGGCTGGGTTCCACCAATGGCATGGGCATCTGCCACAGCTACACGCCCGATGGCCGTTGCGTGTCGTTGCTCAAGGTGTTGCTCACCAACTTCTGCCTCTACGACTGCCAATACTGCGTCAACCGCCGCTCCAGCGACGTGCCCCGTGCGCGCTTCAGCCCGGAGGAGGTGGTCACCCTGACCCTGGATTTCTACAAGCGCAATTGCGTCAGCGGGCTGTTCCTCAGCTCCGGCATCATCCGTTCGTCGGACTACACCATGGAGCAACTGGTGCGGGTCGCCAAACTGCTGCGCGAAGAGCATGACTTTCGCGGTTATATCCACCTCAAGACCATCCCCGATGCCGACCCGGCCCTGATCGCCGAGGCTGGCCGTTATGCCGATCGCCTCAGTGTGAATATCGAACTGCCCACCGACGCCAGCCTGCAGACCCTGGCGCCCGAGAAGCAGATCGGCTCGATCAAGCAGGCCATGCAGACCATCTACACCGGCGAACAGACGGTGCTCAACGAACCCCGCGCGCCACGTTTCGCCCCGGCCGGGCAGAGCACGCAGATGATCGTCGGCGCCGACGACACCGACGACAGCACCATCCTGCACGGTGCCGAGGCGTTGTACGGTAATTTCAAGCTGCGCCGCGTGTATTACTCGGCGTTCAGCCCCATCCCCAACAGCCCGAAAAGCGTACCCCTGGCCGCGCCGCCCTTGATGCGCGAGCACCGCTTGTACCAGGCTGATTTCCTGCTGCGCAGCTACGGTTTCAGCGCCAATGAGCTGTTCGCCGGCCCCGGTGACCTGGCACTGGATATCGACCCCAAGCTGGCGTGGGCCCTGGAGCATCGCGAGGTGTTCCCCCTGGACCTCAACCGCGCCGAGCCGACCCTGATCGCACGTATCCCCGGCATCGGCCTGCGCACCACCCAGCGCCTGGTCGACCTGCGCCGTGAGCGCAAGATCCGCTTCGAAGACCTGGCGCGCATGCGCTGCGTGCTGGCCAAGGCCAAGCCGTTTTTCATCACCAGCGACTACCACCCGCAACAGGCCGACAGCACCAGTGTGTTGTTGCGCGAACAATTGCGGGACCGCCCGCAGCCGCAACAGATGGGATTGTGGGGATGATCAGCCTGGAGTGCGACAACCTGTTCAGCACCTGGCGCGAACAGGCCCGCTGGTTGCTCAGCCATCAGGTCGACCCCAGCCAGGTCAGCTGGGGCGAGGTGCAGGCGGCGGACCTGTTCGCTACCGATGAACCTATCCCACCAGGGATGGGGCCGTTTCAGGCGCGCATCCCCAAGGCGCTGTTGCAATTGTTGGAGTCCGCTGCCTGTTATCAAGGTGATCAGCGCTGGAGCCTGTTGTATGAAGTGCTATGGCGGGTCAGCCACGGTGATCGCACGGCCATGCTGGCAGGTGACAAGCTTGGCAGCGAGTTGCAGCGGCGCATCAAGCAAGTCAGCCGGGAGGCCCACCACTTGCACGCGTTTGTGCGCTTCATCGCGCTGCCGGCCGAGGCAGGGCCGGAACTGCCGGAGTACGTGGCCTGGCATGAGCCGGCCCATGACATTCTCAAGAGCGCCAGCGAGCATTTTATCGGGCGCATGGGCCGCCATCGCTGGATGATCGCCACGCCCCTGGACGGGGTGTACTACGACGGCGAACAACTGATTCATCAGCGCCAGTGCCCCGAGGCCTGGCAGCAACTGGCACAGAATGTTGAAGATCCCCACAGCGCCATGTGGCTGACCTACTACAGCCACATCTTCAACCCGGCGCGGCTCAATCCCAAAGTGATGGAAGGGCATTTGCCCAGCCGCTTCTGGAAGAATTTGCCGGAGGGCAAGTTGATTCCGGGGCTGATCAGTGAAGCCCGCACGGGCAAGCAGAAAGATGGGCAGGCGAAGCTGGTGGGTGCCAAGCCAGGCAAAAGAATATTAAGTGGGCAGGGGTGAATGATCGTTCCCACGCTCTGCGTGGGAATGCCACCCTGGACGCTCCGCGTCTGCTCTTGAAGTTTTGTGACGCGGAGCGTCATTGGATGCATTCCCACGCAGAGCGTGGGAACGAGCTAGCTGGATCAGGCCAGGTCGGTTGATCGTTCCCACGCTCTGCGTGGGAATGCCACCCTGGACGCTCCGCGTCTGCTCTTGAAGTTGTGACGCGGAGCGTCATTGGATGCATTCCCACGCAGAGCGTGGGAACGAGCCAGCTGGATCAGGCCAGTTCGGTCGCGGTGTTCTTGACCACCGCCAACTCCGGATGCGCCACCAGCTTATCAATGTGCAACTCATCATTGTTCAACCAGGTCTCGGTCAGCACCCGGTAATGTTCCATATCCCGGCAGCGCATGCGCAGGCTGTAGTCGAATGGCCCGCTGATCAACTGGCATTCGAATACCTGCGGGCAGGCTTTTACGCAGGCTTCGAAGGCCTTTTGCGCCGAGCGCCCGCTTTGGTTGGACAAGGCCACCAGCACCAGCAGTGACAGCCCCGGTGAGACCATCTGCACATCGATGATCGCCCCATACCCACGGATCACCCCGCGTCGTTCCAGCTTGCGCACCCGTTCCAGGCAGGGCCTGGGGGTGAGGTGCACCAGCGACGAGAGCTTTTCGTAGGTAATACGCCCCTGATGCCTGAGTACGTCGATGATCGCTTCGTCGATGCGATCCAGCGTAGGGGAAGAATGGTGTCCGTGGGCCTTGGTATCCATGAGTTCACTTCAAACGGTTGGAAAGAAATTGCTGCAAGCGTTCGCTGGTGGGATGGTCGAGGATCTCGGCGCCGCCGTGTTCTTCGACTCGGCCCTGGTGCAGGAACAGCACTTGGCTGGACACCTGGCGGGCAAAGCCCATTTCGTGGGTGACCATCAGCATGGTACGACCTTCCTCGGCCAACGTCTGTATGACTTTGAGCACTTCTCCTACGAGTTCCGGGTCCAGGGCCGAGGTGGGTTCATCGAACAGGATAATCTCCGGTTCCATTGCCAGCGCGCGCGCAATGGCCACGCGCTGCTGCTGGCCACCGGACAGGAACGCCGGGTATTGGTCCGCCACGCGGCTCGGCAGGCCGACCTTGTCCAGGTACAACCGCGCACGTTTCTCGGCTTCGGCGGCGCTCACGTTCAGCACCCGGCGCGGGGCCATGGTGATGTTTTCCAGCACGGTCATGTGGCTCCACAGGTTGAAGTGCTGGAACACCATGGCCAGGCGCGTGCGCAGGTTTTGCAGTTGCGCCTGGTGCGGCGCACGGGTGCCGGCGCGGCCTGGTTGCATTTCGATGCTGATGCCGTCCAGGGTGATCACACCGGCGTCAGGCTGTTCCAGAAAGTTGATGCACCGCAGCATCGTGCTTTTGCCCGAGCCGCTGGCGCCGATCAGGCTGATCACATCGCCCTGGCGTGCGTTGAGGGACACGCCCTTGAGCACTTCGTGTTCGCCGTAGCGTTTATGGATACCTTCGACTTGCAGCTTGATGGCCGCCGTGGCGGTTTTGCCGACGGGTACATCCATTGGATAAGCGGCCAGGGCCTGCGCGGACTGATTCATGGGTTAGCCTCGGGTAGGAACAAGAAAGCGCATCCAGCGACGTTCGGCCAGCCTGAACAGGCCCACCAGTGCAAAGGACAGCAGCATGTAGAGCAGGGCGGCGATGCCGAAGGCCTGGAAGGTCAGGAACGTCTCGGCATTGGCATCGCGGGCGACCTTGAGGATGTCGGCGACGGTGGCGGTAAACGCCAGTGACGTGGCGTGCAGCATCAGGATCATTTCATTGCTGTAGGCCGGCAGGGCGCGACGCAATGCGGCGGGCACGATCACAAACAGGTTCAGCCGCCAGCCGTGCAGGCCATAGGCGCGTGCCGCTTCGATCTCGCCATGGGGAATGTTGCGGATTGCCCCGGCGAAGATTTCCACGGTGTAGGCGCAGGTGTTGAGCACAAACGCCAACAGTGTGCAGTTCAGCGCGTTGCGGAAAAACTGGTTGAGCAGGGCGTTGTCCTGCACCACTTCCAGGCTGTACAGCCCGGTGTAGCAAATCAGCAGTTGGATATACAGGGGCGTGCCACGGAACAGGTAGGTGTAAACCTCCACCGGCCAGCGCAGCCAGAAATGCTCTGAGACGCGTGCCAGCGCCAGGGGGATCGACAGGCCAAAGCCGAGCACCACCGAGATAATGAACAGCCACAAGGTCATGGCGACACCGGACAGGCCGCTGCCATCGCTGAACAGATAGGCCAGGCCGTATTGCTGGAACAGTTCGATCATCGCGCCATCCCCTTGATGCCCAGGTTATAGCGCCGTTCCAGGCGCTTGAAGATGCGGTTGGAGAGGGTGGTAATCACCAGGTACACCAGGCCCGCGAGGATCAGGAAGTACAGCGGCTCGCTGGTGGACTTGCCGGCGTTCTGCGCGGCCTTGACCAGGTCTGACAGGCCGATGATGGACACCAGCGCCGTGGACTTGAGCAGCACCAGCCAGTTATTGCCCAGGCCAGGCAGGGCAAAGCGCATCAGTTGCGGGAACAGCACCAGGTGAAAGCGCTGCCAGCGACTCAGGCCGTAGGCGGTGGCGGCTTCCAGTTGGCCCGCCGGCACACTGAGGATCGCACCCCGGAAGTTCTCGGTGAAATACGCACCGTAGATAAAGCCCAGGGTGATCACCCCGGCGGTAAACGGGTCGATTTCAACGTAGTCCCAGCCGAACGCTTCGGTCAGGTCGTTGAGCCACAGTTGCAGGCTGTAGAAGATCAGCAGGATCAGTACCAGGTCCGGCACGCTGCGGATCAACGTGGTGTAGAGCGTGGCCGGCACGCGCAGCCATTTGGCGCTGGAGAGTTTGGCGCCAGCGGCGACCAGGCCCAGGGTAAGGCTCAGGGCCAGGGCGAGGAACGCCAGCTTGAGCGTCATCCAGGCACCCTGGGCCAGCATGGGGCCGTAGCCTTGCAGGTTGAGGAGGTCGTTCATGGGGAAGATCTCGAAGGAGTGCACGGATTTACTGTGGGAGCTGGCTTGCCTGCGATAACGGTGGTGCAGTCACGGCGTGGGTGCCTGAAGCACCGCTATCGCGGGCAAGCCCGCTCCCACAGGGGCACGGGTTGCCGGTTACTCGTTGTAGATGTCCTGATCGCCAAAGTATTTCTTCTGGATCTGTGCGTAAGTGCCATCGGCCTGGACGGCGGCGATGCCCTTGTTGATCAGCTCACGCAATGCCTGGTCGTTCTTGCGCAGGCCCATGGCGATGTCCAGCGGCAGGGTCGGGTCCTTGAAGGCCGGGCCGGTCTTGAAGTCGGCGCCTTCGGGCTTGGACAGGAAGTTGAGCTGGGCTTCGAGCTTGTCCGTCAGGGTGGCGTCGAGGCGGCCGTTTTGCAGGTCGGCGTAGTTCTGTTCCTGGGACTGGTATGCCTTGATCTGTGCACCGAGCTTGGCCAGGTGTGCGCGGGCATAGGCTTCCTGCAACGAGCCTTGCAGCACGCCAACGTGCTTGCCGTTCAGCGACTCGGGGGTGTCACCGAAGGTGGCGTTTTTACGGGTGATCACCGAGGTGGGGCTGAGGAACAGGCGGTCGGTGAAGTCGATGACTTTCTCACGAGCCGGGGTCACGGCCATGGAGGACATGATCGCGTCGAACTTGCGCGCACGCAGGGCCGGGATCATGCCGTCGAATTCGTTGTGCACCCAGGTGCATTTCACTTCGAGCTTGGCGCAGATAGCGTTGCCCAGTTCGATATCGAACCCTTGCAGGCTGCCGTCGGCGGCGACAGATTCGAAGGGCGGGTATTCGGGGAACACGCCAAACCGGATTTCTTTCCAGTCCTGGGCGTGGGCAGCAGTGGCGCACAGTGGCAACAGCAACGCAGCGAAGAGTGATCGCAGAGGAGTCATGTGTCGGTCCCTATATTTTGTAATTGATGTCAGGGGCAGTGAATAACTGGGAGCAGAGAATGCTTCATGGTGGTGCGTTTTTTGTGTCGTTTACCCCCTGCGCAAAGCGCAAATTGCGCTGTTAAAACAAGCAATGCAGCGGAATCGGCTGTGGCACCGGCAAAATCGGCTTTTAACCCACTAGAATCTGGCCTGCCCTGGGCGCAAAGCGGCAGGCCAGAGCGGTTTCAGGCGCGCTTTTTATGCTGTACCACAGGTTGCTGGGCCAGGCGTGCGAACAGGTTTTTCGGGTCGGCCAGGTCCGGCACCAGCTCCAGCTCGCTGCCCACATCCAAGGCTTTGGCCACGTCCAATACATAGCGCAGGGCCGAGTAGTCTTCGATGGCAAAACCCACCGAGTCGAACAGGGTAATTTGGCGGTCATTTTCGCGGCCCGGCTGTTGGCCGTTGATCACTTGCCACAGCTCGGTGACCGGCGAATCTTCCGGCATATGCTGGATTTCACCTTCGATGCGGCTTTGCGGTTCGTACTCGACGATCACCCGGGCGCGCTCGACGATGCGGCGGTCCAGCTCGGTCTTGCCCGGGCAGTCACCGCCCACGGCATTGAGGTGCATGCCTGGCTCGATCATCTCGTCAGTCAGGATGGTGGCGTAGGCTTTGTCCGCAGTCACGGTGGTGACAATGTCCGCGCCTTTGACTGCCTCGGCGACGCTGGCGGCCAGGATCACCTTGATCGCCGGGAACGCCTTGAGGTTGGCGGCGAGCTTGGCGGTGGCCTGGGGGTCGATGTCGAACAGGCGGATTTCAGTAATACCGAGCATGGCGTGGAAGGCCAGGGCCTGGAATTCGCTTTGGCAGCCGTTGCCGATCAGCGCCATGCTGCGGCTGTTGGCGCGGGCCAGGTAGCGGGCGACCAGGGCCGAGGTGGCGGCGGTGCGGATCGCAGTGGTCAGGGTCATTTCCGCCAGCAGCACCGGTTTACCGGTGTCGACGTCGCCCAAGGCACCGAACGCCATCACGGTGAGCATGCCGGCCAGGGTGTTTTTCGGGTGGCCGTTAACGTACTTGAAGGCGTACAGCGAGGCGTCGGACACCGGCATCAGCTCGATCACCCCATCCGGTGAATGGTTGGCCAGGCGCGCGCATTTCTCGAAATCCTGCCAGCGCAGGTAGTCGGCGCGAATGTAGTCGGCCATTTCGGTGATGCAGGTTTGCAGGCCTTTTTGCGAAACCAGGTAGCTGAGGTCGTTGACGTCGATATAACGGGTCATGGCAAGACTCCTTATTGAAATGAGGGACGGGCCGGCAGATGCACTTCGGCCAGCATGCAGCGGGCACTGCCGCCGCCGATGCGTTCGATGTTGTCGATATTCACCACCACCGGCCGCGTATGGCGTTCCACATGCTGACGCTGCGCCGGATGCAGGGCGCCCCAGGCACTGGCGGACATCACCAGCAACGGCTGGCCGTCCCGGTCGTGGACCTCCAGCATGTTGCCGGCGAAGGCTTCCAGCTGGTCGAAGTCCAGGCTGAGGATGTCTTTGCCGGTATCACGCAGGGAGCGTTCCAGGGCCAGGCGTTCGCGGTCGTCGGGCAGGGCCTGCAGGCACACCACCGCGAGGTCGCGGCCAACGCTCATCATCACGTTGCTGTGGTAGATGGGTGCCTGGTGGCGGTCCAGGGCGTGGAACACGCAGAGTTGGTAGTCGAGGCGTTCGGCAAACTGGCGCAGGGCCGCGTGGTGGGTGCGCCCCGAATGGCAGGCGTAGCTGATGCGGTGCTGGCGGTCGAGTACCATGCTGCCGGTGCCTTCCAGGAAGATGTTCTGTTGTTCCAGGTGGCTGAGATCGATGGTGGTGTTGATCGCAAAGCGCTGCTCCAAAACTTGCAGCACGCCCTTGTTGCGCTCCAGTCGGCGGTTCTGGCCTTCCATGGGGTAGAGCACCAGGCTGCCGTCGGCATGGCTGCTCCACCAGTTGTTGGGGAAGATCGAGTCGGGCGTATGGGGCGCCGGCGTGTCCTGCACCACCAGCACCTCCACGCCGTGCTGGCGCAAGGTGTCGACATAACCGTCGAACTCCTCCAGCGCTTTGTGCTGTGCACTGAGCGGGTCCAGCGGCGGGCGTTGGAAACGGTTGTTGATCGCGGTATCCGGGTTGAAGGCAAAGCGCGCCGGGCGGATCATCAGGACGGTGTTGGTGGTTTGCATGGGGGCACGGGTCCGTTGGGGATCTTGTGCCGCTATTGTGTGCGTTGCGGGGAAAGGATCCCGGCTGAAACGGCGGGGTGGCTCAGCCAAGAAAGCTGAAAACGGGAGTGGCGCAGCCGAATCGGCTGCCAGATTGAAATACGATCAAACTGTGGGAGCTGGCTTGCCTGCGATAGCGGTGTGTCAGCCCCATTCATCTGGCTGGCCCACCGCTATCGCAGGCAAGCCAGCTCCCACATTGGTATTGTGGTGATTGTTATCGCTGTGTCAGCCAGGAGGAACCATGTCTACCGCTGTTCGCCTTGCCCAACCTTCCGATGCCGAAGGTATCAGCCACGTCATCCTGGCTGCGCTGCACAGCAGCAACGCACGTGATTACCCAGCAGATGTGATTGCGCGGGTTGCCAGCAACTTCACCCCCGACGCTGTGCTGGCATTGCTCCAGCGGCGGGTAGTGTTGGTGGCGACTCAGGCTCAACTGATCGTCGCTACGGCCGCACTGGATGGCAATGTGGTGCGCTCGGTGTTCGTCAACCCAGCACTGCAAGGGCAGGGCATTGGCCGATTGTTGATGATCGAGATCGAACTGCGCGCCCGTGAAGCCGGCGTGACGGTCTTGAGCGTGCCGTCCTCGCTGACGGCGCAAGCCTTCTACGCTAAGTTGGGTTTTCACAACGTGCGTGACGTGTACCACGGCAATGAGCGCACGTTGGTGATGGAAAAAACGCTGTTGTCCCGCCACCCCATAGGGCCTTATCGCGACCGTCAACACCGTGCCCAGGTGATTGAGCTATGGCAGCAGGCGTTTGGCTATGACACCGCGCATAACCTGCCGAGCCTGGCGATTGATAAGAAACTGGCGGTCAACGACGGGTTGTTCTTCGTTGCCACCGACAACAAAGCCGTGATCGGTACCATTCTCGCCGGCTATGACGGGCACCGTGGCTGGTTGTATTCGGTGGCGGTGCATACCGACTATCGGCGCCATGGCCTGGGATCGTCGCTGGTGCGCTATGCCGAACAGGCGTTGACGGCGCTGGGTTGCATGAAGATCAACCTGCAGATCACCGGCGGCAATGACGTGGTGGTGGGGTTTTATGAGGCGTTGGGGTACGGGGTGGAGCCGAGGATCAGTATGGGCAAGAAGATTGCCGAGAATATTGCGCCACGCTCTTGAAAGCGCAGAAACCAGTGTGGGAGCTGGCTTGCCTGCGATAGCGGTGGGCCCTTGATCGTTCCCACGCTCTGCGTGGGAATGCCGCCTGGGACGCTCCGCGTCCCGCCGGACAACAGGTGACGCGGAGCGTCAGGGGATGCATTGCATTCCCACGCGGAGCGTGGGAACGATCATATGCTGGCTGACAGATCGCTATCGCAGGCAAGCCAGCTCCCACAGGGGTTTTGTGGTGTCGCTGGCTTTCGTGGCTGTCAGACCTTGACGATCCAACCCGCCGGCGCTTCAACGTCACCGGTCTGCACACCGGTCAGCTCTTTGTAGAGCTTCTGGGTGATCGGGCCGACTTCGGTCTCGCTGTGGAACACGTGCAGCTTGCCGTTGTACTGGATGCCGCCGATAGGCGAGATCACCGCAGCGGTACCACAGGCGCCGGCTTCCTTGAATTGGTCCAGCTTGTCGATGAACACTTCGCCCTCGACCACTTCCAGGCCCAGGCGGGTCTGGGCCAGTTCGATCAGCGACAGGCGGGTGATGCCTGGCAATACCGAAGGCGACTTCGGCGTGATGAACTGGTTGTCGTGGGTGATCCCGAAGAAGTTGGCCGAGCCGACTTCTTCGATTTTCGAGTGGGTCATCGGGTCCAGGTAGATCGCGTCGGCGAAGCCGAATTTCTTCGCTTCCGAACCGGGCATCAGGCTGGCGGCGTAGTTGCCACCGACCTTGGCGGCACCGGTGCCTTGCGGCGCGGCGCGGTCGTAGCCGGAGATCTGGAAGTTGTGCGGCACCAGGCCGCCCTTGAAGTAGGCACCGACCGGGATGCAGAACACCGAGAAGATGAACTCCGGCGCGCTACGCACGCCAATGTTGTCTCCGGTGCCGATCACGAACGGGCGCAGGTACAGCGCGCCGCCACTGCCGTACGGCGGGATGAAGCGCTCGTTGGCCTTGACCACTTGTTTGCAGGCGTCGATGAACGCGTCGGTCGGCACTTGTGGCATCAGCAGGCGGCCACAGCTGCGCTGCATGCGGGCGGCGTTCTGGTCCGGGCGGAACAGGTTGATCGAACCGTCCTTGCAACGGTAGGCCTTCAGGCCCTCGAAGCATTGCTGGCCATAATGCAGGGCAGTGGAGCCCTCGCTGATGTGCAGCACATTGTCGTCGGTCAGGGTGCCAGCTTGCCATTCGCCGTTTTTCCAGACCTGGAGAAACCGCTTGTCGGTCTTGATGTAGTCAAAACCCAGCTTGTCCCAATTGATGCTCTCGTTACCCATGACACCCTCTATCTCTGGTCAAGTCGGATTTTTTTCTGGATGGCGCAACAATACTGCATTCTTGGCCGGTGTGGGAGCAGGGCGGCGGACCATTCAACCTCTGCATTGGCTGATCCACCGCTATCGCGGGCAAGCCCGGCTCCCACATTGGAATGCATTCCAAGTGTGGGAGCTGGCTTGCCTGCGATAGCCACGCCACGGTTTTACAGGTGCAACGCGTGCCCCAATGCCCGCAACGCCGCTTCCTGCACCGCTTCACCCAGAGTCGGGTGGGCATGGATGGTGCCGGCCACATCCTCCAGGCGCGCACCCATTTCCAGGCTCAGGCCAAACGCAGTGGACAGTTCCGAAACCCCAGCCCCCACCGCTTGCCAGCCAACAATCAAGTGATTGTCACGTCGCGCCACCACCCGCACGAAGCCGGCTTTGGACTCCAGCGTCATGGCCCGGCCATTGGCGGCGAAGGGGAAGCTCGACACAATGCAATCCAGGCCGGCAGCCTTGGCCTCGTCCGGGGTCTTGCCGACCACCACCAGTTCCGGGTCGGTAAAGCACACCGCCGGAATTGCCGCCGGGTTGAATTCGCGGGCCTTGCCGCTGATCAGTTCGGCAACCATTTCGCCCTGGGCCATGGCCCGGTGCGCCAGCATCGGCTCGCCACTGAGGTCGCCGATGGCATACACGTTGCGCATGCTGGTCTGGCAGCGGCTGTCGATCTTGATCGCCGCGCCGTTCATGTCCAGGTTCAGCGCTTCGAGGTTCCAACCCTGGGTGTTGGGTTTGCGCCCCACGGCGACCAGCACCTGGTCGGTGTCCAGCGCCAAGATGTCGCCGTTGGGGGCGCGCACCTGCAGTTTGCCGTCGGCAAAGCCGGTGACGCTGTGTTCCAGGTACAGCTTCACGCCAAGTTTCTTCAAGGATTCAGCCACCGGCAGGGTCAGCTCGGCGTCGTAGGCCGGCAGGATGTGCGCCTGGGCCTCGACCACACTGACGTCGGCACCCAGCTTGCGGTAGGCAATCCCCAGTTCCAGGCCGATATAACCACCGCCCACCACGATCAGGCGCCGGGGCACATGGGTCGGTGCCAGGGCTTCGGTGGAGGAGATAATCGGCCCGCCAATCGGCAGCATCGGCAGGTTGACGCTTGTCGAGCCGGTGGCCAGCAGCAGATGTTCGCACTGGATGCGCTGCTCGCCCACCTCGACAGTCTTGCCGTCGATGACTTTGGCCCAGCCATGGATCACCTGCACCTTGTGTTTTTTCAGCAGTGCGGCGACGCCGGTGGTCAGGCGGTCAACGATGCCGTCTTTCCATTCCACGCTCTTGCGGATGTCCAGGGTCGGTACATCCACTTCAATGCCCAGTTGCGAGCCCTGGCTATGGTGCACGGTTTGCTGGAACTGCTCGGCCACATGGATCAGCGCCTTGGAGGGAATGCAGCCGATGTTCAGGCAGGTGCCGCCCAGTGCCTGGCCTTCCACCAGGATGGTGGGGATGCCCAGTTGGCCTGCGCGAATCGCCGCCACATAACCGCCGGGGCCGCCGCCGATAATCAGCAGCGTGGTGTGCAATGTCTGAGTCATGCCCTTACTCCAGGAACAGGCTGGCGGGTTGTTCGAGCAGGCCGCGAATGGCCTGGATGAATTGCGCCGCGTCCATGCCATCGACCACGCGGTGATCGAAGGAGCTGGAGAGGTTCATCATCTTGCGCACCACGATCTGGCCCTTGATCACCATCGGCCGCTCAACGATGCGGTTGACGCCGACGATGGCCACTTCCGGCAGGTTCAGCACCGGCGTGCTGACAATGCCGCCCAAGGCGCCAAGGCTGGTCAGGGTGATGGTGGAACCGGACAGCTCATCGCGGCTGGCCTTGCCTGTGCGTGCGGCATTGGCCAAACGCGCGATTTCTTCGGCAGTGCCCCACAGGCTGCGGGCTTCGGCGTGACGTACCACCGGCACCATCAGGCCCACGTCGCTTTGGGTGGCGACGCCCACATGCACGGCACCAAGGCGCGTGATGACCTGGGCTTCGTCGTCGTAACGCGCATTGATCTGCGGGAAGTCGCGCAAGGCTACCACCATGGCCCGCACGATAAACGGCAGCAGGGTCAGCTTGCCGCGTGTCGCACCGTGCTTCTCGTTGAGATGCACGCGCAACTCGTCGAGGGCGGTGACGTCGATTTCTTCCACGTAGCTGAAATGCGCGGCGCGCCGGGTGGCGTCCTGCATGCGCTGGGCGATCTTGCGGCGCATGCCGATCACCGGGATTTGGTGTTCGTCGTTGCGCTCGGCGTAAGGGTTGGCGGCACTGGCGCCCGTTGCCGTGCCCTGGCGCAAGTAAGCCTCCAGGTCTTCATGCAGAATTCGGCCGGCAGGCCCTGTGCCCTGGACCAGGCGCAGTTGAATCCCGGCATCCAGCGCGTGTTTGCGCACGGCAGGCGAGGCCAATGGGCGTTCGCTGGCTTCACGGGCCACGGGCGCTTGCGGCGCTTTCACTGCTGCAGCGGGCTTGCTTTCTACCGGCGCCTGTACCGGTTTGGCTTCGGCCACAGGCGGCGCGGCCTTCGCCGGCTCGGCAACCACCGGGACATCCTTGGTATTGCCTGCGCCTTCTACTTCAATGCTGATCAAAATACTGCCCACTGCCATGACCTCACCCGGCTCGCCGCCGAGGGAAATGACTTTGCCGTGGACCGGCGAGGGAATATCCACCATCGCCTTGTCGGTCATCACATCCGCCAGCACCTGGTCTTCAACCACCAGGTCGCCGACCTTTACATGCCATACCGACAATTCAACTTCCGCGATGCCTTCGCCAATGTCCGGCATCTTGATAACGTGCGTGCCCATTCAGACCTCCATGACCCGTTTCAACGCCGCGCCCACTCGGGACGGCCCTGGGAAATACGCCCACTCCTGCGCGTGCGGGTAGGGAGTGTCCCAACCAGTGACGCGTTCGATCGGCGCTTCCAGGTGGTGGAAGCAATGCTCTTGCACCAGCGAGACCAACTCGGCACCAAAGCCGCAGGTGCGCGTGGCCTCATGCACCACCACGCAACGGCCGGTCTTTTTCACCGACTTGACGATGGTCTCCAGGTCCAGCGGCCACAGGCTGCGCAGGTCAATGACCTCGGCGTCGATGCCGGTTTCTTCAGCGGCGACTTGCGACACATACACGGTGGTGCCATAGGTCAGCACGGTCACGGCCGAGCCTGGGCGCACGACGGCGGCTACGTCCAGGGGCACGGTGTAGTAACCGTCCGGCACCTGGGCTTGGGGGTGTTTGGACCACGGCGTTACCGGGCGGTCGTGGTGACCGTCGAACGGGCCGTTGTACAGGCGCTTGGGCTCCAGGAAGATCACCGGGTCATCGTTTTCGATGGAGGCGATCAGCAGGCCCTTGGCGTCATAGGGGTTGGACGGCATCACCGTGCGCAGGCCGCAGACCTGGGTGAACACCGCTTCGATACTCTGGCTGTGGGTCTGGCCGCCATAGATGCCGCCACCGCAGGGCATGCGCATGGTCAAGGGCGCAGTGAACTGGCCGGCCGAGCGATAACGCAGGCGTGCCGCTTCGGAAATGATCTGGTCGGTGGCGGGGTAGACGTAGTCGGCGAACTGGATTTCCGCTACCGGGCGCAGGCCGTAAGCGCCCATGCCCACGGCCACGCCGACGATGCCGCTTTCCGAGATGGGGGCGTCAAACACCCGCGAGCTGCCGTACTTGGTCTGCAAGCCTTCGGTGCAACGGAACACGCCGCCGAAGTACCCGACGTCCTGGCCGAACACCACCACGTTGTCGTCACGCTCAAGCATCACATCCATGGCCGAGCGCAGGGCCTGGATCATGGTCATGGTGGTGGTGGTCATGGCGGTTTCCAGTTCGATACTGTTGTTGTGGTCGTTCATGTCACACCCCCAACTCTTGACGCTGGCGCTTCAAGTGCTCCGGCATCTCTTTATAGACATCCTCGAACATGGTCGCGGCGCTTGGAATCTGGCCACCGGCGAGGGTGCCGTACTGTTCGGCTTCCTTCTGCGCCTTGACCACTTCGGCTTCAAGTTCGGCACTGACCGCCGCGTGTTCCTCTTCGGACCACTGGCCAATTTTGATCAGGTGCTGCTTGAGGCGGGCAATCGGATCGCCCAGCGGGAAGTGGCTCCAGTCGTCGGCGGGACGGTACTTGGATGGGTCATCGGAGGTGGAGTGTGGGCCGGCGCGGTAGGTGACCCACTCGATCAGGGTGGGCCCCAGGTTGCGGCGCGCACGCTCGGCAGCCCAGGCCGAGGCGGCGTACACGGCGATAAAGTCGTTGCCGTCCACGCGCAGGGAAGCGATGCCGCAACCGACGCCGCGTCCGGCGAAGGTGGTGGCTTCACCGCCGGCGATGGCCTGGAAGGTGGAAATCGCCCACTGGTTGTTGACCACGTTGAGAATCACTGGCGCGCGGTACACGTGGGCGAAGGTGAGGGCGGTGTGGAAATCCGATTCAGCAGTGGCGCCGTCGCCAATCCAGGCCGAGGCGATCTTGGTATCGCCCTTGATCGCCGAGGCCATGCCCCAGCCCACGCCCTGCACGAATTGGGTGGCAAGGTTGCCGGAAATAGTGAAGAAGCCCGCCTCCTTGACCGAATACATGATCGGCAACTGACGGCCCTTGAGCGGGTCGCGCTCGTTGGACAGCAGTTGGCAGATCAGGTCCACCAGCGGCACCTCGCGGGCCATCAGGATGCTTTGCTGGCGATAGGTGGGGAAGCACATGTCGTCGATATTCAAGGCCAGGGCCTGGGCGCTGCCGATGGCTTCTTCGCCAAGGCTTTGCATGTAGAACGACATTTTTTTCTGACGCTGGGCGACCACCATGCGGTTGTCGAAAATGCGCGTCTTGAGCATGGCGCGCATGCCGCGGCGCATGATCTCGGTGGAGACACCTTCGGCCCACGGACCCAGGGCCTGGCCCTGATCGTCGAGCACACGGATCAGGCCCTTGGCCAGGTCGGCGGTGTCGGCCGGTTCTACGTCGATGGCGGGTTTGCGTACCAGGCCGGCGTCGGTCAAACGCAGGTAGGTAAAGTCGGTCTTGCAGCCTGGGCGGCCCGAGGGTTCGGGAACATGCAGGCGCAGCGGTGCATACGGCTGGGTCATGGCTTTCTACGCTCTATCTTGTGAATTTCTTGTAGTGGGCGCGCTAGCTGACAGTCAGTCTTCGGGTAGAAGAAATCTTGTCCTACAACAATCATAGGCGTGGCGTAGAAGAATATTTATCTGTGTTTCATTGCGCTCACGGTCATTTGCGGATAAAAAAACTGCATAAACATAATAAACAGGTGATTTTGTCTCATGCGCAAACTGGACCGTACCGATATCGGCATTCTCAACGCCCTGCAGGAGAATGCCCGGATCACCAATGCCGACCTGGCCCGCTCGGTCAACCTGTCGCCCACGCCGTGTTTCAACCGGGTCAAGGCGATGGAAGAACTGGGGCTGATTCGTGAGCAGGTCACGCTGCTGGATGCTGATTTGCTGGGGCTGCACGTCAATGTGTTCATCCATGTGAGCCTGGAAAAACAGAACGAGCTGGCGCTGCAGCAATTCGAAGGGGCGATCTCGGATCGGCCTGAGGTGATGGAGTGCTACCTGATGGCCGGCGACCCGGACTATTTGATCCGGGTGTTGGTGCCCACGATTCAGTCGCTGGAGCGTTTCATGATGGACTTTTTGACCAAGGTGCCGGGGGTGGCGAACATTCGCTCCAGCTTTGCCTTGAAGCAAGTGCGCTACAAAACCGCATTGCCATTGCCGGCCAATGGCATCAGCCTCGGTTCCTGATTCAACACGGGACAAAATGTAGGGCTTGCCTGGGATGACGGCCTGCCAGCCGACGCCAATCTACCTGACACCCAACGATCCAACTGTGGGAGCTGGCTTGCTCGCGATGGCGGCCTGACAGCCGACGATTACCTACCTGACACCCTAACGATCCAACTGTGGGAGCTGGCTTGCCTGCGAAGACGGCCTCACAGTCAACGTAGCTGGATTGTGTACATATCCATTCCTGCGGTAACGGCCACTTAGGGTTCCGCTTTTACAGCGGCTTACTTTTGAAAAGAGCCCAAAAGTAAAAACGCTCTTGCCCCACCACTCGCCAATTCCGGCCAGCGTGGTTTGATGGGGCGCCTAAGATCAAGATCAAAAGCAGATCAAGAGCAAGAGCGGCTCGCTTCGCATCGTAGTTACCGTTGAGCGCTACAGCGTTGTATCAAGACGCAACTGGCCCACCGCTATCGCAGGCAAGCCAGCTCCCACAGGGGGCCGGTGCTTCTAGAGTTGGTTGAGGGGGATCTTCAGGTAGGTCACGCCGTTTTCTTCCGCCGGCGGCATATTCCCCGCTCGCACATTCACCTGGATTGCCGGCAGCAACAACGTCGGCATGCCCAATCCAGCATCGCGTTGGGTGCGCATCTCTACAAACGCCGCTTCATCCACGCCGTCATGCACATGGATATTGCCCGCCCGCTGTTCCGCCACGGTGGTCTGGCATTTGGCTTCTCGACCCTCGGGCGGGTAGTCATGACACACGTACAGCTTGGTGTCTGAAGGGAACGCCAACAGCTTGCGCATCGACGCGTACAACTGCCGCGCATCGCCGCCGGGGAAGTCGCAACGGGCGGTGCCGACGTCGGGCATGAACAGGGTGTCGCCCACCAGGATCAAGCGGCCATCGATCAAATAGGCCATGTCGGCGGGGGTGTGTCCGGGCACATGCAACGCCTGGGCCTTCAAGTTGCCGATATGAAAGATTTCATCCGGCGCAAACAGGTGATCGAACTGCGAGCCGTCCACGCGAAATTCCGGCTCGAGGTTGAACAGGTTTTTGAACACGCCCTGCACCTTGCTGATCGACTCGCCTATCGCGATCTTGCCGCCCAAGGTGCGACGCAGGTAGGGCGCGGCGGACAGGTGGTCAGCGTGGGCGTGGGTTTCCAGCAGCCATTGCACGTGCAGGCCATGCTCGCGCACAAAGGCGATCACCTTGTCGGCTTGCGTCGTGTCGGTGCGCCCGGACGCCGGGTCGTAATTGAGCACCGAGTCGACGATGGCGCAAGGGCCGCCATCGGCTTCATAGACGATATAGGTGTAGGTCGACGATGCGTCATCCAGAAAGGCTTGAATCAACGCTGGCATGGCGGCTGTCTCTGCTGAAGAAAAAAGTGGTTACAATCAGTTTATGTTTACACATAATGTTTTGAGCTTAAGTGACTTAAAGGACCCGAGGCAAATGGAATCTACGTTGAGTGAGGGCGAGGTCGCCCAGCTGCGTGCATCGGCGTCCAAGGCCTGTGCCTTGCTCAAGGCCCTGGCCAATGAAGACCGCTTGTTGATCCTGTGCCAGTTGACCCAGGGCGAGCGCAACGTCGGCGAGCTGGAAGCCCTGACCGGGGTACGCCAGCCCACCCTGTCACAACAGTTGGGCATCTTGCGCGATGAAGGGTTGGTCGCCACCCGTCGGGAAGGCAAATACATTTTCTACGGGCTGGCCAGCCATGAAGTGATTCAAGTGATGAAGACCCTGTCCGGGCTGTATTGCGGCGCGGTCATAAAAAGCTGGGCGTGACGCCATCCGGCAGCGACCCTTGTGTGCATTGACTCAAAAAGGCAGTAGACAATGACCGAACAACACTGGGGACCCACCATCAGTGGCGATATCGTAGTCATCGGCGGCGGCTCGGCAGGCATCGGCCTGCTGGCCAGCCTGCTCAAGCGCGACCCGCAGCTGAACATCACCCTGATCGAACCCAACGACTACCACTGCTACCAGCCGGCCTGGACCCTGGTCGGCGGCGGCGCCTACGACCTGCAAAAGACCCGCCGGCCCCTGGCCGATGTGCTACCCAATGGCGTCAGCTGGGTGCAGGCCGCCGTCAGCGAAGTGCTGCCCGATGAAAACACCCTGGTGCTCGACAGCGGCCAGCGCGTCACCTGGAAGAACCTCATCGTCTGCCCCGGCCTGCGCCTGGCCTGGGAAAAAATCGAAGGCCTGCAAGACACCCTCGGCCAGCACGGTGTCACCTCCAACTACAGCTACGAGCACGCCGCGTACACCTGGCAGCTGGTGCAGCAACTCAAGGGTGGCAAGGCGTTGTTCACCCAGCCGGCGATGCCAATCAAATGTGCCGGCGCGCCGCAAAAAGCCATGTACCTGTCCTGCGACCACTGGCTCAAGCAGGGTGACCTCAAACACATCGACGTCGAATTCAACCTGGCCGGTGCCGCGTTGTTCGGTGTGCCAACCTTTGTGCCGCCGCTGATGAAGTACGTCGAAAAATACAACGCCCGCCTGGCGTTCAATTCCAACCTGGTAAAAGTCGACGGTCCGGCGCGCAAAGCCTGGTTTGAAGTCAAAGACGCCCAAGGCAACGCGACGGTCGAAGAGAAAACCTTCGATATGCTCCACGTCGTACCGCCGCAGTTGTCCCCGGACTTTATCCGCCAGAGCCCGCTGGCCGATGCCGCCGGCTGGTGCGAAGTGAACCCCCACAGCCTGCAACACCTGCGCTACCCACATATCTTCGGCCTTGGCGATGTGTGCGGCACCACCAACGCCAAGACTGCTGCGGCGGTGCGCAAGCAAATCGTGGTGGTGGCCGAAAACCTGCTGGCCCTGCGCAAACAGGCGCCATTGCCGCTCAAATACGACGGCTACGGTTCCTGCCCACTGACGGTGGAGAAGGGCAAGGTGGTGCTGGCCGAGTTTGGCTACGGCGGCAAGTTGCTGCCGACCTTTCCCCTCGATCCCACGCAGGCACGCCGTTCGATGTGGTTCCTCAAGGCCACGCTGCTGCCGTGGTTCTACTGGAACGGCATGCTCAAGGGCCGCGAGTGGCTGACCCGTCTGAGCAAGGTGGACTGAATGCTGCTGGCCAGTGTGTTGGGTGTATTGATGGGCCTGGTCATGGGGCTGACCGGCGCGGGCGGCGGCATCCTCGGGGTGCCGGCGCTGGTGCTGGGACTGGGCTTGACCATGACCCAGGCCGCGCCCGTGTCATTGCTCGCGGTGGGCGCGGCGGCAGCGGTGGGGGCCATTGATGGCTTGCGCCATGGCCTGGTGCGGTATCGCGCGGCGTTGCTGATCGCCTTGCTTGGCGCGCTGTTTTCGCCGTTGGGCGTGTTCGTCGCCCACCAACTCTCGGAACCGGTGCTGATGGGCCTGTTCAGCGCGCTGATGGTGCTGGTGGCCTGGCGCATGCTGCAACGGGAAAAGCGCGAGGCCGGGCCGAGTGACCATGGCGCGGCGTCGTGGGGCCAGAAAAACTGCATGCTCAACCAGCAGACCGGGCGCCTGGCCTGGACCGCTAAGTGCAGCGCCACCCTGGCCGCATTGGGTGCGGTGACCGGTGCTGTATCGGGCTTGCTGGGCGTGGGCGGCGGCTTCCTGATCGTGCCGGCGTTCAAGCAGCTCACCGATGTGCAGATGCGTGGCATCGTCGCCACGTCGTTGATGGTGGTCAGCCTGCTGTCGCTGATCGGCGTGGCCGGTGCGTTTCATGCGGGCGTGAGTATCGAGCCGGTGGGCTGGGCGTTTATTGGTGCGAGTGTCGTCGGCATGTTGGCGGGAAGGCGGTTGTGTTCGATGATCCCCGCGCGGGTGTTGCAAGTGGGGTTCGCCAGCCTGTGTGGGGTGGTGGCGATTGGCATGCTAACCAGCGCGTTGCTCTGACGCTGTACCCGTGCGCTGTCACGAAATCTTGTACTTGGTCAGGAACCTCCTCATTGAGCGCTGACACTCAGTGAACGGCCGCAAGCGCCGAAACGCGCTTTTGCCTGGATGATTCTTCGACTATGCACAGGCGCTTTATGACAATTACCGCAGCACATACGCATTTTTCGCTTCCCTTGCCAGACGCTGAAAAACGGCCATCGCCCGTGGCCGATGACCTTGAACCCTCGATGACGCCCCAGCGTCCCAGCCAGAATTTGCCATTACCCAACAGTCCTGTGTTCTCACTGGGCCCTTTGGGCGGGGCATTGTCCTGGCCAAATCCCTTGAGTGCAGACGAGCAGCGGCGCTTGCGTCTTGTGACGATGAATTACGCACACCCTCTGGGCGACCAGCCGCTGGTGCTGCAAACCAAGGGTGGCGTACTGGAGTTCCTGCGCTATCGCCAGCCGCTGCCGGCAGAGGCGGGGAACGACCCGGCCAAAATACTCGAAGCGCTGGTCAATTCCCCCCAAGGGCAACGGATGGGCAAAGCGCTGCAGCAAGCGATGCAAGGTATTGACAACGAAAGTAGCGCGAGAGACTACTTGCTGGCCGCCATCCTATTGCAGTTGGACCCTGAGTCGATCACCGCACCCGATCGCAACAAGGTCGCCGGGTTCGATCTGAGCAGTGACACCCATCAAGGGCACACCGCAGCCACGGTAGTGGCCAGCTTGGCCGAGCATTTGAGCAATACTGGCAAAAGCAGTGCTGCACTGGCGAGCGTCGGTGCGTACCTGTTGCTGGCCAAATCGGCGCCGCAGTTTCTGATCAAAGATATTCCTGCGACGGTGAAAGTCGGCAGCCAGGCATGGGCCAGCCTGGCGATTGCTGCGATGACGATTGAGGCGCAGACACCGGGCAAAGTCCCCGGCATGACGTTTGCCCAGGTCATGAGCGAGGCGCAAGAAGCGCAGCGGGTTGACCCGGCAGTCACCCAAGCGGCACAAACGGTGGCGTTACTGGACTGGGCCGTGGCCAGTGGCGTTCTCACAAAAAGACAGAATGGCGACTATCTGCCCGCGCAACTTGAATCGGCAAGAACCGCATTCAACGCGCAGATGGACACCCGGCTTGCTGCCTCCCAGGCACTGGACAATGCATTGCCCACGCGAAAAGAGATCGTAATAGCGACGCTCAAAGAGCGATTTGGCGACCTTGGCGCGTTTTTCGAAGAAAAAGTATTTGCTGTTGATCAACACTATGTGGCGATTGAAGGGGGAGGGCTTTCGCTTGTGGATATCGCCATGATCGACTGGCTGGAACCCCGGCCTTTCAAAGCGCATGAACCCAGCAGTTCACTCAAAGGCAATGACCTGCAAAGGGTCTTGAAGGCTTTGAACGCTAACCGGCAATTTGGCGTGCCGGCAGAATTCGAACGGCAGTTCAGCCGTGCGATCGAGGACAAAAAGGCCGCCGTCAATACAACGGTCCGGCACATGATCGCGCAGCTGCCGCTGGAGGATCGCCAGCGCCTGGAATTTGGAAAAATAAGCTTTTTCCAGGAAGGCTCATACGTCATGGATGGGCATTTCAATAATACGTATGGGCAAAATAAACCGGGACTGCTGGTCAAGACCGAACTGCACGGCACATCCCACGCCTACGTCATCGACTTCAATAAAGGCACGATTGAAAGGGCGAGCCTTCACGATGCGAGGATCAAGGAGTCCAGGGAGGGCAACAAAGTTGCGACGACCAAAGCGTTCACGCCCAGCCATGAAGCCGATGATCTGGGGCGTGAGCGACCGCTGAATAACTCACCATGGGATAGCTTTGCCAGCGCTCGATCCCATGCGATCGGCACGGCTTTCGTGGAACATCTTGAACTCGATGATCCGGCTATCAAGCAGCAAGCTCGCGGGCAGACCGCTCTGGACACGGCGAACGCGCAGTTGAGCGAGTTTTTGTTGAACCTGATCCCGTTCAGGTCCGCCATCGTCAACTTTCAGAATGGCCAGTACGGCACAGGCACATTCGATCTCTTGCTGGATGTTTTCGGCTTTCTTACCACTGGCGCCGCTACCGCCGGAAAACTCCTCAAGGTCGGCCGCTCTGCGCTTTCCACCGGCGCAAAAGCATTGCGGGCGGCCAAGGTCATCGGTGTGGCGGCCATTGATGTGCTCAACCCTGTGGGCGGGGTGGGTGATTTGCCCCGGTTGGTGGCCAGCGGTGGTCTTTATGTGCTGTCCAAAGGCGTCAAGGCCATCAACAAGCTAAGAGGCGCCACGGGCAGTTACGAGGTGTTGAAAACTATCAGCAAACAATATGAAGCCGCCGCAACAGGCACTGTGAAGGTGGCAGGCCAGACGGTGGAGGGAGCCGCGGTGCTCAAAGGCGGCAAGTGGTATGCATTCGATGCCGACGCGATGCGGCCTTATGGCGGCCCGCTCGATGAGTTCAAGGCCGCAACCCAGGCTGTCGACGGTGAGGTGGACACCGCGAGCTTCGATGGGCTAAGTGAGTTGAGCCATGAGCTGTTCGGGCACTTTAAAGTGCCTGAATCCCAGATCGCAGGGCTCACACGCAACAGCCAGGGCGTATATGTGGCAGCCGATGGGCACTCCTCGCACATACGCCATACTGACAGCAACGGTGACACAGCGGTGTATGAGGTGCGCCAGGTGTCTCGCACGGAAGACGGCACCGTGCAGGCCCGGGTTTATCACAACAACCGGCAGACCGAGTTGCTGGTCCAGCATATACAGGGTGACGAATGGCAACGCCTGGGCGCACCCGGTGGTGGGCAGATCACTGCTGAGCACTTGAAGGCCTGGGAGGCCTTGTCGCCGGATGAACAGGCCAGTCTTACCCGCAAGGGCTTTGCCAAAAAGAATCAACTTACCCAGAAAACCTTTGAGTTCTTTGTGAAGCCTGACGGTCAGTTGAGCGATAGCGGCGTGATCGTACGTGACCGCCCCGCCAACGCATTCTCCGATAAGGTGACCGAAACGCATGTGCGTGATTGGAAAAACATGACCCAAGCGCAGCGTGACGAAATGACCCAGGAAGGTTTTGCCGTTCTTCATAATCTTCGGCCGGGCACGTTCAAAACGTATGCGCGCAAGGACGGCACCCTGATGAGCCGCGGGGAAACGCTGATCAACTCCTCCATTCGCACCAAAAACAACCAGATTACCGATGAGCATTTACGTCAGTGGAATGAGCTTTTCGGGCAACCAGACAACACATTGACGTCAGCACAGTTCGTGAGCCAGTACGGGCTAAGCCAACGTAGCTGGGCGCAGTACGTCCACGCGGATGGTTCGTTGAAGGAGGCGGGCGCGCAGCGTCTGGAACGCGCACAGCAAAACGCAGCGCGGGCGTCCACCGTTCAGGCCCCGCCCCCCATGGCTGATCATTTGCGCGCTTGGCAGGCGTTATCATTGGAGCAGCAGCAAAGCCTTACCCCCGCAGGCTTTGCCCGGCAGCAACATATCCACCCAAAAGTGTTCAAGCGCTATGTAAAACCAGATGGCCAGTTGACCGCTACCGGCGTGGCGCTACGCGACCGTGCACCCAATACGCCATTTTATGCCGTGACTGAAACCCATATCCGTGATTGGCAAGACATGCCCCAGACGGCGCGTGACGAAATGACTATCGAGGGGTTTGCCGAGCTTTATCACGTTAATCCAGGCTCATTCAAAACCCATGTGCGGCGAGACGGTACATTGGGGCCGGTCGGTAGAGAACTGATGGACAGGGTGGCCGGTGTGGCCCCTAACAAGATTACCGATGACCACCTTCGCCAGTGGAAAACCTATTTCGAGGACCCGAATAACACGGTCACCCAAGCGCAGTTCACGAGCGAGAACGGGCTCCATCCAGCCACTTGGAGAGACTGGGTCAACGTTGATGGTTCCTTGAAAAAGACCGCCAGCGAACGTCTTGAGCGCGCCGCACTGGGCCCGATCGCCCATGTTCCGAGGGCGCCCATGGAGTTGATCACGGCTGGGCATTTGCGCGAGTGGGAGGCGTTGCCGCCCGCGCAGCGACGAAGCCTTACACGCAGGGGCTTTGCTCGCCAGAAACACATATCTGCGAGAACCTTTGAGTATTACGTGCAGCCTGACGGCAAACTGAGCCCTGCCGGCGTGACGGTGCGCGACCGCTCTGCCAACATGGCGGCGGGTAGGGTGACCGAAACGCATATCGATATGTGGCAAAAGCTGACACAGCAGGAGCGTGACGCCATGACCATGGAGGGGTTCGCCGTTCAGCATAACCTGAATGTGCATTCGTTCAGAGCGCATGTCCGCACTGATGGTGGCCTGTCGGCGGCCGGCGAAGCCCTGATGAAGAATGTAACCGATGGCGCCTATCGCAGGATTACCGCTGACCTTTTACGCCAGTGGCAAGCGCTTGCCGAGAGCCCAGGCAACTCCGTCACGCAGGCGCAGTTTGTGCAACAGCACAGACTCAGTCCAGACCTATGGGGTAAGTACGTTAAAGTGGATGGCTCATTTACAGCGATCGCCTCGCAACGTCTCGGACGGTTACAGCAAGGCACTGGGCCGTTTCCCGTTCCAGAGCAACCGGCTGCAGATACTTCACGAAAACGCCCCGCATCAGAGCCCTTGGACCCGCCGCAATCAAAGGTCGGTGCCGGCACAACGCAAGGCCTGGAGGCCCCAGCCCCCTCTTCGGCAGCCCAGCCCGTGGTGATCAAGGTTGAACCCAGCGACTTCCCGACATTACCTCATCATCAAATCGACAACACGCTGCCGATTCTGCAGGACCCGGTGAACCCCAGAATCAGCTTGACCCAATCACTTGAAGGCCCGATCGATGACATCCGCATCTCCTACTGGAATGGCGTGCTCGACGGCCTTGATAGCCCGACTAAAGCGAGGGTTTCAGCACAGATCAAGGCATCGATCAAAGACTGGCTGCGCACCGAAGGTCAGCATCAGGCCCGATTTGATGATGCCCTGGAAGTGGTCACGCCGTTGGACGATGGTGGGCCGGCTCGCGGCGCTTCGGTATGGGCGCGGCGCGATATCCCCCAATATGAAGTGCTTGGCCCTTATGCAGGCAAATACCATGCAGACGAAGCGTCACTGTTCGAGGAGCAGCGCAAGCAGGGTTCGCGGGCTGTAATGACTTACCTGTTCGGTACGCGCTCGGGTACCCGGACGGTGAGCGGCCTGCACACTGGCAACACCCTGAGCCTGATCAATACCTCGCAACTGGGCGAGGGGCCTGTGTGGATGTCCAACAATGTCGTGTCCATCGCGGTCGGGAAAAACCTGACGTTCTATGTGGCGCTCAAGGACATCAAGAGAGGCGAGGAGCTACTGCTGGACTATGGACCGTTCTATAAGCCGGTGCCTGATATAGCGATCAAGCCGGACCCTGATCGCTGAGTTCAAGCGCTGGGCATGTAGCCCGAACGAAGGGGCAAGACAAATGATCCCAGGCAGTGGACCCCATTTGACTGTGCCCCATTGACGATCAATTGCGTCCTCAAGATGGCAACATGAACGCCTCTCAGGTTACTGTTCCTCTGTATAACGGATTCACCGGCCTTGCACCCCGGCTTACCAAGGTCACCGAATGGATAAATACACACCCCACACCTGGCAACCCCACGAGCGGCCGAGCCTGCCTGGCTCGCCGTCGACGCCGCTGCACCCTACGCATAAGCGCTGGCTCTTCGCGCTGGTCGGCGTGCTGGTGGCAATCACCGGCGGCTTGGGTAACGCCCTGGTCATCGCCAACCTGCAATACCTGCAAGGCGCCCTGGGCGCGACCACCGCGGAAATGGCCTGGCTGCCCGCCGCCTATGTGATGACCAACGTGTGCATGAACCTGCTGCTGGTGAAGTTTCGCCAGCAGTTCGGCCTGCGTGCGTTTACCGAGGTGTTCCTGGTGCTCTACGCGCTGGTGACCTTCGGCCACTTATTCGTCAATGACCTCAGTTCGGCAATTGCGGTACGGGCCGCCCATGGCATGGTGGGTGCGGCGCTCAGTTCGTTGGGCTTGTACTACATGATCCAGGCATTCCCGGCCAAGTGGCGGCTGAAAGCGCTGGTACTGGGGCTGGGCACCGCGCAGTTGGCGTTACCGCTGGCGCGGCTGTTTTCCGAAGACTTGCTGCAGATCGCTGAATGGCGCGGGCTGTATTTGTTCGAACTGGGCCTGGCGCTGATCTGCCTGGGCTGCGTGTTCCTGCTCAAGCTGCCGCCGGGTGATCGCTTCAAGACCTTTGAAAAACTCGATTTTCTAACCTTTGCCATCCTCGCCAGCGGCGTAGCCTTGCTCTGCGCTGTGCTGTCCCTGGGGCGTATTGACTGGTGGCTGGAAGCGCCGTGGATCGGCGTGGCCTCCGCCTGTTCCCTGGTGCTGATCATGGCGGGGCTCGCCATCGAGCATAACCGCAGCAACCCGATGCTGATGACGCGCTGGCTGGGCAGCGGCGTGATGATCCGCCTGGCGTTGGCGGTGGTGCTGATTCGCATGGTGCTGTCCGAGCAATCCACCGGTGCGGTGGGGTTCATGCAGATGTTGAACATGAGCTACCAGCAGATGCACACCCTGTACGTGGTGATGCTGGCCGGGGCGATTGCCGGGCTGGTGGTCAGCGCGTTGACGATCAACCCGGCGCATTTGCTGATGCCGCTGATCATCTCCCTGGCGCTGATGGCGACCGGTTCGGTGATGGACAGTTTTTCCAGCAACCTGACCCGTCCGCAGAACCTCTATATCAGCCAGTTCCTGCTAGGCTTCGGCGGTACATTCTTCCTGGGGCCGACCATGGTGCTGGGCACCAAAAACGTACTGACCAACCCGCGCAACCTGGTGAGCTTCTCGGTGATGTTCGGGATCTGCCAGAACCTTGGCGGCCTGATCGGCGCGGCGTTGCTGGGCACCTTCCAGATCGTGCGCGAGAAGTACCATTCGAGCATGATCGTCGAGCACCTGACCCTGATCGATCCGCTTGTGGCGGCGCGGGTGCAGAGTGGTGGGACGGCCTATGGCAAGATCGTCGCTGACCCGGAACTGCGCAACCTCATGGGCATCCGCAGCCTGGCCACGGCGGCCACCCGTGAGGCGAACGTCATGGCTTACAACGATGTCTTCATGCTGATCGCGATTATCGCGATCCTGACCATGCTGTGGATCTTCACCCGCAGCCTGTGGCTGATGAGCACTACCAAGGCAACTCCTCCTGTTCAACCCAGCGGCGCGACTTCATGACTGAACCTTCAACCACCACCACGACTGCCATTGCCGCCACGCCGGAAGGCAGCACGCCACCGGGCGCGGTGCCCACCCAATTGCGGCCCTTGCGCGTGCGGATCATCTCGTCCCTGGGCTTTGCCGCCATCGCCATCATCGGTGTGCTGATCGTGTTGTACGCCTGGCAACTGCCGCCGTTCAGCAGCGCGGTGGAAACCACCGAAAACGCCCTGGTGCGTGGGCAGGTGACGATTATCGGCCCGCAACTCAGTGGCTATGTGTTCGAAGTGCCGGTGCAGGACTTCCAGTACGTCAAGACCGGCGACCTGCTGGTGCGCCTGGATGACCGTATCTACAAGCAACGCCTCGACCAGGCCCTGGCACAACTGGCGGTGCAGAAGGCCTCGTTGGCCAACGTGGTGCAGCAACGTAACAGCGCCGAAGCGACCATCAAGCTGCGCCAGGCCGCGTTGGTCGACAGTCAGGCTCAGGCACGCAAGAGCACTGCGGATTTGCGCCGCAATGAAGAACTGATCAGCGATGGTTCGGTGTCCAAACGCGAACTGGACGTGACCCGTGCCGCCAATGCGCAGACCATCGCCGCCGTGGCCCAGGCCCAGGCCAGCCTGGAAATTGCGCGCCAGGATTTGCAGACGGTGATCGTCAACCGCGGCTCCCTGGAGGCAGCTGTCGCGAGTGCCGAGGCGGCAGTGGAACTGGCGCGCATCGACCTGTCCAATACCCGCATCACGGCGCCACGGGATGGTCAGCTGGGGCAGATTGGCGTGCGCCTGGGCGCTTATGTCAATTCCGGCGCGCAACTGATGGCCCTGGTGCCCAAGCAGTTGTGGGTGATTGCCAATATGAAAGAAACCCAGATGGACAATGTGCAGGTCGGCCAGCCGGTGACGTTCACCGTGGATGCGCTGAACCACCGCAAATTCCATGGCACGGTGCAGCATATTTCCCCGGCCACCGGTTCCGAGTTCAGCCTGTTGCAGGCGGACAACGCCACCGGCAACTTCGTCAAGATCGCCCAGCGGGTGCCCGTGCGCATCACCGTGGATCCGGATCAAGCCGAGAGTGAGCGCTTGCGGCCGGGGTTGTCGGTGGTGGTGAGTATCGACACGGCAGGGCGTCTCAAAAATTCACCGCCCTGACACTGGCACGCTTGGCGTGTATTTCAGGTTGAAATTGAGGTGGGTTGACTGGCCTTGCTCCAACAGCTTCAGGCCAGGCTTGCCCGCCAGGTGATGGGCATTCACTGGATGGCTCACCGGCTCGATGCAGAAAAACTCCAACCCCGGCGGGCAGTACAACAGGAAATAATCGGCGCCGCTGGCCTGGCATTCGAGACGGTAGCCAAGCTCCGGTTGTTCGATCAGGCAGTGCCCATCCCAGCCGCAAAAGCCGTTGTCCACCAGCCCCTTTGGCAATCCTTTGAGTTGTCGGAAATCCCAGGCTTCGGGAACCGGTGCCAACTCGGTGGGCAGCTTGGCTGTATCACTCATCCACACTTGCCCAGCCTTGGCCAGCAGCCGCGTACCCGGCCAGCGCGGTAAGTACGGATGCAAGCCCAGCCCATGCCACGCGGGTTGCTCGGCCAAGTGAGTCACGCACAAATCGATATTCAACTCACCGTTGTTCAAGCGTACCCGCTGGCGGGCGTGATAGGCGAAGGGTGTGGCGCATTCCAATTCCAGCACCACTTCATGCGTGGTATGGCTCACCACCTGCCATGCCTGCTGCCAGGCCGAGCCGTGAATCGGTAAAGGATCAGTGAGGCTATTAGCTGCCAGTGCCAGCCAACCACCGGGGTTGTCGAACCCGCCTTGGGCGATTCGGTTGGACCAGGGTGCCAAGGGATAGCAACCCAGCTTGCCCGGCAGCCCGGTATTGATCGCCTGTGCATCGCTGTGCCGTAACAGCGGCTGCCCGGTGGCGCGCACCGTCCAATTGACGAGGCTGCCGCCGATGGCGGGGGCGAGCACCAGATGGGTGAATTGATCCGAAAGCTCAATCACGATTGACCTGCTTAGTGAAGTCAAAACAAACACTGAGAATGCAAGTGTGGGAGCTGGCTTGCCTGCGATAGCGACCTGTCAGTCAATGCATCCGTGACTGATACACCGCTATCGCAGGCAAGCCAGCTCCCACAGTTGCTCACTTTTGTTTCTGAAAGAAGGTTTACAGCACCAAATGGGGCAACCACAGCGACAACGCCGGGATGTAGGTCACCGCAATCAGCACCAAGAACAACACCGCATAAAACGGCAGCAGTGCCTTCACGGTTTTCTCGATACTGGTCTTGCCCACCGCCGCACCAACGAACAGCACCGCGCCCACCGGCGGGGTAATCAGGCCGATGCCCAGGTTCACCAGCATGATCATGCCAAAGTGCACCGGGTCGACGCCGATGCCCAGGATCACCGGCATCAGGATCGGCGTGAGGATCAGAATCAGCGGCGCCATGTCCATCACCGTGCCCAGCAACAACAGCATGACGTTGATGCACATCAGGATCACGTAGCGGTTGTCCGACAGGGTCAGGAACAGCGTGGTGATCTTCGCCGGGATCTGCATCAGGGTCATGATGTAGCCGAAGCTGGCGGCGAAGGCGATCAGAATCATCACGATGGAAATGGTGCGCACCGTGCGGTGCATCAGCTTGGGCAGCTCGCGCCATTTGTAGTCGCGGTAGATGAACATGGTCACGAAGAATGCCCACAACACCGCAATCGCCGCCGACTCGGTGGCGGTGAAGATGCCCGAGAGGATGCCGCCGAGGATGATCACCATGGCCATCAGGCCCCAGAGCGCATCGGCGGCGATCTTCAGCGCCTGCTTCAAGGGGATGACTTCGCCTTTGGGGTAGTCGCGCTTTTTCGCGAAGATCAGGCAGAGCACCATCAGGCACGCGCTCATCAACAAGCCCGGCACCACACCGGCCATGAACAGCGAGGCGATGGAGACCGTGCCGCCCGCCGCCAGTGAGTACAACACCGAGTTATGGCTGGGCGGCGTCAGCAGCGCCTGCACCGAACCGCTGACGGTCACGGCGGTGGCGAATTCGCGCGGATAACCCCGCCGTTCCATTTCCGGAATCAGCACCGAGCCGACCGACGCGGTATCGGCCACGGATGAGCCGGAAATCGCGCCAAAAAACGTCGAAGCCATGATATTGACCAGGGACAATCCGCCACGCACAAAGCCCACCAGCACCCCGGCAAAGGCCACCAGGCGCCGCGACATGCCGCCCTCGGCCATGATCGCCCCGGCCAGCACGAAGAACGGAATCGCCATCAGCGAAAACTTGTTCACCCCACCGGCAATCTGAATCATCAGGGCCTGGAACGGGATGTCGATCCACCACGCGCCAATCAGCGCCGACAGCCCCAACGCGTAGGCCACCGGCATGCCGATCAGAATCAATACAACAAAGCTGCCCAACAGAATCAATGCGTCCATATCAGGCGGCCCCTTCGTTTTCTTCAACCAGATCGAAACGCACCACCTTGCGGTTGCTCTGATCACCGAGCAGCAGCTTTTCGACCACGAACACCAGGGTCAGCACGCCGCCAATCGGGATCGGCATGTAGGTGATGCCCACGCGCAGGGTAGGGATGGCGCTCATGAATTGGTTCCAGGTGGACAGGCACAGCTTGGTGCCCCAAATCGTCATGAACACGCAGATGGTGCCCATCAGCAGTTGCGAGAGGATGCCGACGAGGCGGCGTTGGACAGGCGGCAAGCGGTCAGTGATCATCGCCACCGACATGTGCGCGCCGGCACGGTAACTGGCAGCGGCGCCGATAAAGGTGAACACCAGCATCAGCAGGATGGCGGTGGGCTCCGGCCAGCTGGAACCGGTGCCGAGGGCGTAGCGGGCGAAGATACCCCAGGGAATGATCAAGGCCACCCCCAGGACCGAAAGGCCGGCGACCCAGATGCAGGTCATGTAGAGGCGGTCGTTGAAGCGCAGCAGTAAAGTCTTCATGGCGTTCACCGTGACCGGGCGCGTCGATGCCGACCGCGCCGGGCCTTATGCAGGGGCAGGGGAGGTTATTGAACCGCGTCGATGCGCTTGATCATGTCCGCATACGGCGCACCGTACTTGGCACGCACCTGGGCGGTGGCCTCATAGAAGGGCTTTTTATCGACGGTGATGAACTCCACGCCGGCCTTCTTGAGTTTCTCTTCACTGCTGGCGGACTTGGCGTCCCAGAGCACGCGCTCATCAGCCTGGGCGGCCTTGGCAGCGGCCTTGACCATGTCCTGCTGGGCGGGGTCGAGCTTGTTCCAGGTGATTTTCGACATCACGATAGGTTCAGGCAGGATCAGGTGTTCGGTGAGGGTGTAGTACTTGGCGTTCTGGAAGTGGTTGTGTTCCAGCAAGGTCGGCGGGTTGTTTTCCGCGCCGTCGATGACCCCGGTCTGCAGGGCGCTGAAGATCTCGCCGGTGTCCATGGCAATGCCGTTTGCGCCCATGGCGTTGAAGGCTTCGATGAAAATCGGGTTGCCTTGCACGCGGATCTTCATGCCCTTGAGGTCTTCGATCTTGCGCACCGGTTTCTTGGTATAGAGGTTGCGCGTGCCGCCATCCATCCAGGCCAGGGCCACCAGGCCGAACTCGGAGTTGGTGATCTTGGCGAGGATCTCGTCGCCGATCTCGCCATCGATGACCTTGCGCATATGGGCCTGGTCGCGGAACACGAACGGCAGGTTGAACACGTTCACGTCCGGCACCACCGGGCCGACGATGCCGAGACTGACGCGGGTCATTTGCACTGCGCCGACCTGGGCCTGTTCGACCACTTCCTTCTCGGAGCCCAGCACACCGCCGGGGAAGTACTTGAAGGTCAGCTCGCCGTTGCTCGCCTTGGTCAGGGCCTTGCCCATGTTCTCTTCGGCGACCACGGTGGGGTAGCCAGCGGGGTGGATGTCGGCGAACTTGATTTCCAGCGCGTGGGCGGCGCTGCTGAGGGTGAAGATTGCAGCGGCGAGCAAGGTGCGTTTGAAGTCCATGGAAGTCACTCCTGTCTTGTTATTGTTGTATTCAAGGCACAGCGATTAAACGATGAAGCGGGGTTCGGGCAGCCCTTGGACGCCGGGGTTGAGGGCGAACACGCCACCAGACAGCGACTGCTCACTCGGGTCGTCACGGATGGAAGTGACGTACAAGGTGTCCAGGCGGCTGCCACCGAAGGCGCACATGGTGGGTTTTTTCACGGGCACGCTCAGGGAGCGGTCCAGGCGACCGTCCGGGGTGAAACGGTGAACCAACCCGGCGTCGTTGGCGCAGATCCAGTAGCCGCCCTCGGCGTCCACGGCTGCACCGTCGGGCCGCCCGGGGAAGTCGTTCATATCAACGAACAGGCGGCGATTGGACGGTGTGCCGGTCTCGATGTCGTAGTCGAACGCCCAGACCTTTTGCACCTTCGGGTGCGAATCGGAAGCGTACATCGTGCGGCCATCGGGGCTGAAGGCCAGGCCGTTGAGGGTGATGAACCCGTCCAGTTGCGCGTGGGGCGCAGCCCCGGACCCATAGCGATAAAGGACGCCTTCGGCGGCGTTCAAGCCCATGTCCAGCACCATGCTGCCGGCCCAGAAACGGCCCTGGCGATCGCAGCGGCCATCGTTCAAACGCATGTCCTTGCGCGAATGCTCGAGGCTGGCCAGCGGCACGGTGTCGAGGCTGCCGTCGTTGTGGGGTGTGAGTTGGAAGAAGCCGGTTTGCATGCCGGCGACCCAATTGCCTGCCTGGGTGCGCGCAATACAGGCGAGCATCTCTGGGGCTTTCCACGCTGCCAGATGGCCGGTGGCGGCGTTCCAGCGTTGCAAGCCACCGTTGGGGATATCCACCCAATACAGCGCGTTTTCTTCAGGCACCCACACCGGGCATTCGCCCACGGCATTGCGGGCATCGACAATCAATTCAGCAGGCATAGTCATTCCCTTGGGTTGCTGGGCACTCAGTCACCGAACGGCCCCGCCGCGCAGAACGCACCGCCCTGGTAGACCTTGGCCGGGTCATCGGCGGCCACGGGCGGTTGGGCTTCGACCTGGGCGCGGAACACTTCGGAGCTGTCCTTGGGGGCAAAGCCCAGGTGCGCGGCGTAGCGGTTGTCCCACCAGGTGTCGAGGTTGGCCGACATGCCGTACACCACGGTATGGCCGACGTTGGGCGTGTACAGCGCCCGTTCGAGCAGTTGGGTCAGGTCGTCGAAGCTGAGCCAGGTGTGCATCATCCTTCGGTTCTGCGGTTGCGGGAACGAGGAGCCGATACGGATGCTCACGGTCTCGATGCCATAACGGTCGAAGTAGAAACTGGCCATGTCTTCGCCGTAGGACTTGGACAGGCCGTAGTAACTGTCCGGGCGGCGCGGGGAATGGGCGTCAAGTTGCTCGCCCTGTTTGTAGAAACCGATCACGTGATTGGAACTGGCGAAGATCACCCGCTTGACCCCGTGGCGGCGGGCGGCTTCGTAGATATGGAACACGCCACTGATATTCGCGCCCAGTACTTCTTCGAACGAGCGCTCCACCGAAACGCCGCCAAAGTGCAGGATGGCGTCGACGCCCTCTACCAACTGATGCACGGCGTGTTTGTCGGCCAGGTCGCAGGTGTGTACCTCTTCGCGAGCATCGGTGGCGGGGGCCATTTCAGCGATATCCGAAAGGCGCAGCACCTGGGCATAAGGACGCATGCGTTCACGCAGGACTTTGCCCAGGCCGCCGGCGGCACCAGTGAGCAACAGACGATTGAAGGGAGCGGGGGTGGTGGTGGTCATGGGCCTTCCAGATTTTTGTTGTAGGTTGTCGTATGACTATGGGGAAATAGTGTTAGGGATTCCTGGTGTTGTCAACGTCCTTCCAGGCACATGAGATCAAAGGTGGGAGCTGGCTTGCCTGCGATAGCGGTGAGTCTGAAAAGGATGTGGTAACTGACCCACCGCTATCGCAGGCAAGCCAGCTCCCACATGGATAGGTGGCACCTTAGAGATCGGATTTGCCTTTGGAGCTACAACAACGAAATCGGATAGCTGATAAAAATCCGGTTCTCATCGAACTCGTTATTGCTGAAATCCCGACGCATGGTCGAGTTGCGCCACTTCACATTGAGGTTCTTCAGCGCACCGCTCTGCACCGTGTAGGCCAACTCCGACTCACGTCCCCACTCCTTGCCGTCGGTGATCGCTCCGGTGTGTACATTGCTGCCGCTGATATAGCGGTTCATCAGGGTCAGCCCCGGAACGCCGAGCACCACAAAGTTGAAGTCGTGGCGCACCTGCCAGGACTTTTCCTTGGCGTTGTCGTAGCTGGCGTTGTAGCTGTCGTTGGCCAGGGTGCCGCCACTGGTGCCGTTGATGCGCATCCAGGCGCTGTCGCCGCTGAGTTTTTGCAGGCCAACGTAGAAGGTGTGGCCGTTGTATTTGGCCGAGAGCAGAGCGAACAGGGTCTTGTTATCGAGGTCGCCGGCCAGGGCGCTGCCGTCTTCCTTGCCGTTGAAGAACCCGAGGTTGGCGCCCAGAGTCCAGTCGCCCAGCGGCTGGCTGTGGGTGAGGTTGAGGTACTGCTGTTGGTAGATATCAGTCAGTTCGGCGTACCACAGGCCGACCTGGGTACGTTTGTCGTTGAAGGTGTATTCGCCGCCGCCGAAGTTGAAACGGTCCGAAGTGAACGCGGCTTTGCCGTTCATGAACATGTCTTCCATGCTCGCGTCGTTGCGTGGGCTGTTGCCGCGGAACTGGCCACCGTAGAGCGTCAGGCCGGCGATTTCATTGGAAGTGATTTGGCCGCCACGAAAGGTCTGGGGCAGGGAGCGGCCATCATCGGAACGCAGGATCGGCAGCACCGGCATCCATTCGCCAACCTTCAACTCGGTCTTCGACAGCCTGGTTTTCAGCGCGACACCCAGACGCCCGAAATTGTCGGCGGGGCGGCCATCGTCATGCACCGGCAACAGTTGGGTGCCGGCGGTGCCTTTGCCGCCATCAAGCTTTTGCGAATACAGGCCCAGCACGTCAATCCCGAAACCGACCGTGCCCTGGGTAAAGCCGGACTTGGCATCAAGGATAAAATTCTGCGTCCACTCTTCGGCCTTGCCCTGGGGGTTGGTCGGGTTGGTGAAGTTGCGATTGAAGTAGGCATTACGCAGGTTGAGCGTGGCCTTGGCGTCGTCGATAAAACCTTCGGCGTTGACGTCCAGCGGCAGGGTGACGGCCAGGCTGCCGAGACCGAGAAGGCCCAGGCGCGTGCAAGAATGACGGGCGGATTGACTCACAGTGAGGCTCCCTTTGTTTTGTTGTTTTTATTATTTGTTATACGTTGTCGTACAACATTGAGCGCGATATTTGCGAGGTTTTGAGGGCGTGTCAAGCAGAAGTTATACGATGACCTGGGTGAAACGATTCAACTGATGGGGGCACGGTCAGTGTGGGAGCTGGCTTGCCTGCGATGGCGGCGAATCAGACAGTATGCAGTCACTGATCCACCGCCATCGCAGGCAAGCCAGCTCCCACATTGATTGCATTGCACAAGACTTTTCAGCCAGCCATGACCATCGGCGGCAGGGTGCCAAGCAGGGAAACCGCCGCCACGGCTGCAAGGCCCAGCAGCCACTCCATCATCACACTGGCTCTCAATCTGCCCAGGCGCTGTTCGCAGCGCTTGATACGCAACCGATTCAACAGCGCCAACCCGAGCATGCCCAGCACCAGCCCCACCTTGATCAGCAAAATCAAGGCAAACCCTTGGAACAGCGGCGTGGGCCACAGTTGCCCAGTGAGCACCCGCACGTTGATCAAGCCAGTCACCAACAGGCCGGCGACCAGGCCATATCCCACACCACTGAAGCGGCGCAAAATCGGCTTTAGGCGATGGTCTTGCGCATGCCTGAGGATCAGCACCAACACCAGCAACCCCCCGAGCCAGGCCCCCACGCACAGCAGGTGCACCACCTGGTTAAGGATCAGCAACCGCCCACTCAGCCCGTCGAGCATGGCGCCGTGGCCTACGGGGGCCAGGGTCGCCAGCAGCAGGGCGAGCAGCGGCAAGCGCAAGGCCGGCCAGGGCTTGATCAGCACGATCACCAGCAGCAGGTTAAGCAGCAGATGCCAGGTCCATACCTGGCCAAAAAAGGTTTTGCCCAGCACCAACTGCACCGTGGCCGGTTGCAGCGCCGAGTCCCAACTGCCAGCCATGCTGGCGGTGATCAACAGCAACCACACAACCCCGGTGAACAGCCCCAAGCCGGCCAGGCCACGGGTGATGCGCAGCAATTGCCGGTCCAGTGTCGGCTGCACGACGTGAGCGCCGAGCAGCCAGGGCCTGAACACCCAGGCCCCGAACATCAGCAACACGACGCAAAAGTGCAGGAAGCGGCACAGCACCAGCAGGGTTGCCATGGGTTATTGGCCGACCTTGAAGCTGTAAGTGCCTTCGCTTTTGTGAGTGTCGACGGACACCGCATGCCATTCGACCTTATACGTGCCGCTTGCCAGCGGAGCGGCAGGCGTGACCACCAGGGTTTTCTTGTCGGCGTCCGGGGTTTCCAGGCCCTTGATGGCAATTTCGGTGCCGTCCTTGCTCAGGGAGACCTTGGTAAAGGTGGCTTCGACGCCTTCGCTGAAGGTCAGGCGCAGGTCTGTGGGGGCGGCGACGCGGCTGTCAGCCGCAGGCTGCGCGCTCTTGAGGTGGGCGTGGGCAAACGCGGCAGAAGCGCCCAGCAGGGCAGTGAACAGGACAGCAGCGGTCAGGGACTTCTTGAGCAACATTGTTCAACACCGATCAGAGGATAGGAGCCGGCAGTGTACGAAGTTTCGGCTTGGCCTGTCGCCCCGATCTAGAGCCGGTGGTAGTCTTTAGGCCGTGTTGTTGTCAGGGAGCCCTTATGGGCAATCACAAGATCGGAATTCGTCGGGTCAACGTCGAGAAAATCCTGCTGGCGGCGGAGAAGGTCTTCGCCAACAAAGGCTATGGCAGCACCGCCATGGCCGACATCGCCGAAGAAGCGCAACTGCCGCGCTCCAACCTGCATTACTACTTCACCACCAAGAGCGAGCTGTACAGCGCGGTGCTGTTCGACCTGCTGGAATTGTGGAAGCAGGACGCCCTGAGCTTTGAAACCTTTGATGACCCCCGTGTGGTGCTCAGCAGCTACATCCGCGCCAAGATGCAGCGCTCGCGCACGCGTCCGTATGGCTCCAAGGTCTGGGCCAATGAAATCATCCACGGCGCGCCCACACTCGGCGAGGCCCTGGATGAAAGCCTGTGCGACTGGGCCAAGATGAAGGAAGCGAAGATTCGCCAATGGGTGCAAGACAAACGCATCCTGCCGGTGGAGCCCTCGAGCCTGCTGTACATGATCTGGGCCTCGACCCAGCACTATGCCGACTTTGACCACCAAGTGAAGATTTTGAATGATCACCAGCCGTTGTCGGACAGGCAGTTCGAGAAGGCCATTCAGACAGTGACCGGTGTGATTTTGCGCGGGATTGGCTTGGAACCCTGAGCTGATCGTTCCCACGCTCCGCGTGGGAATGCCGCCCTGGACGCTCTGCGTCCGCTCTTGCCAGGGTGACGCGGAGCGTCACAGGGTGCGTTCCCACGCGGAGCGTGGGAACGAGGGGCAAGGGTTACACCGCTTCGCGGTAAGGATTGCGCGGGTCCTGCGTCCAATTCAAAAACGGCTTGCCGTTATCGATCGGCACCATCTCGATGCAGCCGGCCACCGGGCAGGTGATCTGGCACAGGTTGCAGCCCACGCACTCATCGTCGATCACCTCATACAGATGCGTGCCATCAGCCTGCTTCAAGCTGGCAATGGCCTGGTGCGAGGTGTCCTCGCAGGCAATATGGCAACGCCCACAGCCAATGCACGCCGCTTGATCAATCTTGGCGATGACCTGGTAGTTGATGTCCAAGTACTTCCAGTCTGTGGTATTGCCCACCGCCCGCCCGGAAAACGCCTGCAGGTTGGCATGGCCCTGGCTGTCCATCCAGCGCGACAAGCCGTCCTTCATCTCTTCAACGATGCGAAACCCATGCAGCATCGCCGCCGTGCACACCTGCACCGCGCCGCAGCCCAGGGCGACGAATTCCGCGGCGTCGCGCCAGGTACCGATGCCGCCGATGCCGCAGATCGGCAGGCCGTTGGTCTGTGGGTCACGGGCGATTTCGGCGACCATGTTCAACGCAATCGGCTTGACCGCCGAGCCGCAGTAACCGCCATGGGTACTCTGGGTGCCGACCACCGGCAGCGCGACCATGCGTTCCAGGTCCACGCTGGTGATGGAGTTGATGGTGTTGATCAGCGACACCGCATCGGCGCCACCGCGATAGGCCGCTCGCGCCGCCACGCGGATGTCGGTGATGTTCGGCGTGAGTTTGACGATCACCGGCAGCGAGCAATAGGTCTTGCACCAGCGCGTCACTTGCTCCACGTACTCCGGCACCTGGCCGACGGCGGCGCCCATGCCCCGTTCGGGCATGCCGTGAGGGCAGCCGAAGTTCAGCTCGATGCCGTCGCAGCCGGTCGCCTCTACCAAGGGCAGGATGTTTTTCCAGGACGCTTCGACACAAGGCACCATCAGCGAGACGATCAGTGCGCGGTCCGGCCAGTCCTTTTTCACCTGGGTGATTTCCCGCAGGTTGATCTCCAGGGAACGGTCGGTGATCAGTTCGATATTGTTGATGCCCAGCACTTCGCGGTTGGCGCCATAGTGCGCGGAGTAACGCGACGACACGTTCACCGCCGCCGGGTCTTCCCCCAGGGTTTTCCACACGACGCCACCCCAGCCGGCCTCGAAGGCGCGCACCACGTTGTAGGCTTTGTCGGTGGGCGGCGCGGAGGCCAGCCAGAACGGATTGGGCGCTTTGATACCGGCGAATACAATCGAGAGATCGGCCATTACGCAGCCTCCACAGTCAGCATGAGTTGGGCATGCATGGCTTCGGCGGCCCGCTTGCCATGTTGTACCGCCTGAACGGTTAGGTCCTGGCCGAGGCTGACGCAATCACCGCCGGCATACACCCCTGGGATGCTGGTGCGCAGTTGCTCATCGACGAAGATGCGCTCGCCGACGCGATGCAGTTGCTGGGCCAGCGGGTCGTGCAGGGCGTCGTTGTCGAAGCCTTGCCCGATCGCCTTGAAGATCGCGTCGGCGGCCAGTTCGAAGGTTTCCCCGGTAGGCAGCAGGCGACCGTTTTCCAGGCGGGTGCGGGCAAAGCGCATGCCGCGTACGCGGCCTTGGTCGTCGAGTAACACCTCGTCGGGTTGGGCCCAGGTCAACAGCCGGACTTGATTGGCCTTGGCGATGTCCTGTTCGTGGTGGGTTGCGCCCATGTCGGCCAGACCACGGCGGTACACCAGGTTGACATCGCGGGCACCGAGGCGGGCCATCTGCACGGCCATGTCGATGGCGGTGTTGCCGGCGCCGAGCACGATGCAGCGGTCGGCCAGGGGCAGTTGGGTGAGGTCGTCGGCCTGGCGCAGTTCGCGGATATAGTCGGTGGCGGCGAGCAGGCCGGGGGCGTCCTCAAAGGGCAGGCCCAGCTGTTTGCTGGCAGCGAGCCCCAGGCCGAGGAACACCGAATCGAACTGATGGTGCAGTTCGCTCAAGGTCAGGTTGTCACCCAGGCGCTGGCCGTGGCGAACCTCGATGCCGCCAATCTGCAGGAGGAAATCCAGTTCCTTCTGGGCGAAGTCGTCCACCAGTTTGTATTTGGCGATTCCGTATTCATTCAGGCCGCCGGCTTTTTCCCGCGCCTCGAATATCACCACGTCATGACCGTGCAAGGCGGCGCGGTGAGCGCAGGCCAAACCGGCAGGCCCGGCGCCGACCACGGCGATACGCTTGCCGGTGGACGCGGCGCGTTGGAACGGGTGTTCGCTGAAGTGCGCGTTGTCGATGGCGTAGCGTTGCAGCAGGCCGATCAGCACGGGGGCGCATTCTTCGGCGTTATTGCGTACGCAGGCTTGCTGGCAAAGGATTTCCGTCGGGCACACCCGTGCGCAACTACCACCGAGGATGTTGGCCGAGAGGATTTTTTGCGCGGCCCCCTGCACGTTTTCGGTGTGGATATTGCGGATGAACGAGGGGATATCGATCTCGCTGGGGCACGCATTCACACAAGGCGCGTCGTAGCAGTACAGGCAGCGCGAGGCTTCCAGTTGGGCCTGGCGTGCGTTGAGGGGCGGTGCCAGGTCGGTGAAGTGGCTGGCGAGGGTGGCCCCGTCTTCGCG
>NZ_MPBM01000072.1:0-41230 GCF_001907715.1 Pseudomonas sp. BTN1
ATCCATAACCTGGCGGCCAGTGGCATTGCGGTGATCGTGGTGTCCAGCGACCTGATGGAGGTGATGGGCATCTCTGACCGCATCCTGGTGCTGTGCGAAGGCGCCCTGCGCGGCGAACAACTGCGCGAGCACGCGACTGAATCCAACCTGCTGCAACTGGCCTTGCCACGCGGCCTGGCGAACTGAGAGACGACCATGACCATTCAAAACAACGCGTTGCCCTCGGCACGCAAACCCCTCGATATGCGTGCATTGCTCGATAACTGGGCGATGCTCTTGGCGGCGGTGGGCATCTTCGTACTGTGCGCGCTGCTGATCGATAACTTCCTCTCTGCGCTCAACATGCGCGGCTTGGGCCTGGCGATTTCGACTGTCGGTATTGCCGCGTGCACCATGCTGTTCTGCCTGGCCTCGGGGCACTTCGACCTGTCGGTAGGCTCGGTGATCGCCTGCGCCGGGGTAGTTGCGGCGATTGTAATGCGCGATACCGACAGCGTGATGCTGGGCATTGGTGCAGCGCTGCTGATGGGCCTGATGGTGGGGCTGATCAACGGCATCGTGATCGCCAAGCTGCGGGTCAACGCCTTGATCACTACCCTGGCGACCATGCAGATCGTGCGCGGCCTGGCTTACATCTTTGCCGACGGCAAGGCGGTAGGCGTGTCCCAGGAGCAATTTTTCGTGTTCGGCAACGGCCAATTGTTCGGCGTGCCGGTGCCGATCCTGATCACCATTGTCTGCTTCCTGTTCTTCGGCTGGCTGCTCAACTACACCACCTATGGGCGCAACACCATGGCCATCGGCGGTAACCCGGAGGCGGCGCTGCTGGCGGGCGTGAACGTTGACCGCACCAAGATCCTGATCTTCGCCATCCATGGCCTGATCGGCGCCTTGGCCGGGGTGATCCTGGCTTCGCGCATGACCTCCGGCCAGCCGATGATCGGCCAGGGCTTCGAGCTGACGGTGATCTCGGCCTGCGTGCTGGGTGGGGTGTCGCTGAGCGGCGGCATCGGCATGATCCGCCATGTGATCGCCGGGGTGTTGATTCTGGCGATCATCGAGAATGCGATGAACCTGAAGAACATCGATACCTTTTACCAGTATGTGATCCGCGGTTCGATCCTGCTGTTGGCCGTGGTCATCGACCGCATGAAACAACGCTGAACCCAGGCGCTGTGAAAAACCAATGTGGGAGCTGGCTTGCCTGCGATAGCGTTGGTTCAGGCAATAATTGAGTAGCCTGTGCCACCGCCATCGCAGGCAAGCCAGCTCCCACAATTTAATCAGCGGTGAACTTGAAAATAGTGTGTTGGGTGTAAGTCTGCCCTGGATTCAAACGCGTTGAAGCAAAGCTCGGCTGGTTAGGCGCATCCGGAAAATGCTGGGTCTCCAAGGTAAACCCACTCCAGTGCTGGTACGTCTTGCCGCCTTTGCCCTTCACCGAACCGTCCAGGAAGTTGCTGGTATAGAACTGTACGCCAGGCTCTGTGGTGTAGAGCTGCAAACGTCGGCCTGATTCAGGATCATGCACCTCGGCGGCCAGTTGCTTGACGTCCCCTTTGGTATCCAGCGCCCAGTTGAAGTCGAAGCCACCTTGTTTGGGCTCGGCGAATTTGAGCTGCGGATGGTCGTCCTTGATGTGCTGGCCGATGGCGGCAGGCTTCAGGAAGTCCATGGGCGTGCCCTTGACCGGCGCCAGTTCGCCGGTGGGAATCAAGGTGGCATTCACCGGTGTGTAGTGGCTGGCGTGCAAGGTGGCGACCTGCTTGAGAATGTCGCCGTTGCCCGCGCCGGCCAGGTTGAAGTAGCTGTGGTTGGTGAGGTTGAGCACCGTCGGTTTGTCGGTGGTGGCGGTGTAGTCGATGTGCAGTTCGTTGTGGTCGTTGAGGCGGTAGGTGACCTCGGTTTTCAAGTTGCCCGGAAAGCCCATTTCCCCATCTTTGGACAGGTAGGTGAGGGTGACGCCCACCGAATCCTTGTCCTTGACCGATTTGGCTTGCCACACCTGCTTGTCGAAGCCCTGGGCGCCGCCATGCAATGAGTTAGGGCCGTCGTTGAGCGGTACCTGGTAGCGTTTGCCGTCGAGTTCGAAGGCGCCGCCGGCCAGTCGATTGCCGAAGCGGCCAATGGTCGCGCCGAAAAACGCGGTACCGCCTTGATAGCCTTGCACGTCATCGAAGCCCAGCACCACGTCGTCGAGCTTGCCGTGTTTGTCTGGCACTTTTAGCGACTGCAGCACGCCGCCGTAGGTGATCACCGTGGCTTGCATGCCATGGCTGTTGCGCAACACGTACTGTTCGACGGCGGTGCCATCGTTGGTTTTGCCGAAGGGTTTGTGTTCGCTGCTAAGGCCGGCGGCGTGCGCGCCACCGCTGGCGATCAGCATGGACAGCGCGAGGCCGGACAGCAGGTATCGAGGGTGCTTCATGGTCGAACTTCCTTTTGTTGTTTTGCTGGAATAGTTCTACTAATTTGAGATATTTTGTCGATATGACAGCAGATTTATAGCCTTTAACGCCGTTCTTGCAAAATAAAATAAGACTAATTAAGCGGAGCACTGATTGTTATGACTACCCAGCAAGCAATTTATCCCGACCTCAAGGACAAAACCGTGCTGGTTTCCGGCGGGGCGTCGGGGATTGGCGAGTTCATGGTGCGTGCCTTCGCCGCGCAGGGTGCCAAGGTGGCGTTTGTGGACCGTGCACAGAGCCAGGGTGAACGCTTGGCGGCGCTGCTCAACTCCAAAGGGCACAGTGTCGAGTTCGAGTGCTGCGATATCACCGACGAGATCGGCTACCGCGCGGCGATCGGGCGCTTCGAGCATTCCCTGGGGCCGATCACGGTACTGGTCAACAACGCAGCGAACGATGTGCGCCACAGCCTGGAAGAAATCGACTCGCACATGTTCGACCAGCTGATTGCGGTCAACCTCAAGCACGCCTTCTTTGCCGCCAAGGCGGTGGTGCCCATGATGAAGGAGGCCGGTAGCGGCTCGATCATCAACCTGGGCTCGGTGGGCTGGATGATGGCCTCGGCCGGCTACCCCGTATACGCCGCCAGCAAGGCCGCCGCCCACGGCATGACCCGAGCCCTGGCGCGTGAGCTGGGGCCCAACCGTATTCGCGTCAACACCTTGGTGCCGGGTTGGGTGATGACCGAAAAACAACTGGCCATGTGGGTCGACGACGCCGCCAAGGAACTCATCGCCCGCAGCCAGTGCCTGCCCGGCAGCGTGATGCCAGAACACATCGCCAACATGGCGCTGTTTTTGGCCTCGGATGCCTCGGCGATGTGCTCGGCGCAGAACTTTATCGTCGACGGCGGCTGGGTATAAAACGCGATTTTCAGAATGATGCACATCGAGTGTGGGAGCGGGCTTGCTCGCGAAGGCGGTGTGCCAGTGAACTTATTAGGTTCTGACACACCGCCTTCGCGAGCAAGCCCGCTCCCACAGTTAAATTGTGGTGCTTACTCGATGGGGTAACGCTTGAACGCCGGGTGCTGCTCCAGGCGTTCAGCATGGCGCTTGAGGTTGGGGAACGCATCGGCCTTCACCACCGAGGCCACGGTGAACTGGCTGAACGACCAGGCGACCGCTGCGGTAATCGACGCCTGGGTCAGCGCTTCATTGCCCGCCAGTTGCTTGTCCAGCAACGTATAGGCCGCCAGCAATTGCCCGGTAACGCGCTCAAGCCATGGCGCATGCAGCTTTTCGGCGGGGCGCAGGTTGTGTTCATAGACGATCTGCACGCTTTTTTCACAGGCCGCCAGCGCGAGCCCAAGCAGTTGCAGGTCGCGGGCGCGTGCCGCCGGTTGTTGGGGCAGCAGCTTCTTGTCAGCCGGCGCCAGCGCTTCCAGGTAATCGAGGATCAGGCTCGAATCCATCAGCACCGTGCCATCGTCCAGCATCAGGGTCGGGGCCTTGACTACCGGGTTGATCTGGGCAAATTCAGCGTAAGTGCTGAACACCGAAAGCGGTTCATGAACAAAGTCCACCCCGTATAACTCCAGGGAAACAGCCACGCGGCGTACGTAGGGCGAGTCCAGCATTCCGACCAGTTTCATGCAGCCTCCATTGCTTACAGGGTGTTGGGCTCACGAGATTAAGGGCGCGGGCCTGGATTGCGCAACGGCGTTGTGCAGCAGCCGATACGCCTGCACCAATTGATCGAGGCTGAACGCCAGGTTGCGCCCGCTGGGGTTGGGCAGCACCCAGACCGAGGCCCCGCCCAGTGGCTGCGCTTGCAAACCCCAGGCGACCTCGCGCTGGCCGCTCAGCGCGCTATAGCCGGGCTTGCCGAGGAACGCGACGAAGCGCGGGGCATGGCGGCGGATCTTGTGTTCGAACGCCGCCGCCGCGTCCTGGAACTCATGCCGCGCCAACTCGCCTGCACTGGCCGTTGGACGTGCCACCAAGGTGGTCAATCCGCAACCGTAGTGCAGCAAGGTGGCACCGTCTTGCGGGCGGATTTCATGGGGCGTGAAACCGGCCAAATGCACGGTGCGCCAGAAGCGGTTGCTGCGATTGGCAAAATGCAGGCCGAGGGCTGCCGAGCCCTTGCCAGGGTTGATGCCGCAGAACAGTACGTGCAAGTGGTCGGCGAGGAGGTCGTCGAGTCGCTCGTTCATGCCGGATCTTCCATGCTGATAGGTGAGACGAGTCATCAACCTTTGGTTTAGTCTGGAACGCTTAGTGGATCACAAGCGCCTCTGGAGCATTGATTATGACCGAGTACGTACCTGCCAAAGTCTGGACCTGGGACACCGAAAGCGGCGGCACCTTCGCCAGCATCAACCGGCCCATCGCCGGCGCCACCCACGAAAAGCCGCTGCCGGTGGGCAAGCACCCGCTGCAGTTATACTCCCTGGCCACGCCCAATGGGCAGAAGGTCACGATCCTGCTGGAAGAACTGCTGGCCCTGGGGCACAGCGGCGCCGAATACGATGCTTGGCTGATCAAGATCGGCGACGGCGACCAGTTCGGCAGTGGCTTTGTGGCGGTGAACCCGAACTCGAAGATTCCAGCGCTGATGGACCACAGCGGCGCCACGCCGATTCGCGTGTTCGAATCGGGCGCGATTCTGCAGTACCTGGCCGCGAAGTTCGGTGCATTCCTGCCCATGGAGCCTGCGGCCCGGGCTGAATGCCTGTCGTGGCTGTTCTGGCAGATGGGCAGCGCGCCTTACCTGGGGGGCGGCTTCGGGCATTTCTATGCCTATGCGCCGAGCAAGATGGAATACCCGATCAACCGCTTCGCCATGGAGACCAAGCGCCAACTGGATGTGCTGGATAAGCGCCTGGCGGTCAGCCAATACATTGCCGGGGATGAATACACCATTGCCGACATCGCGATATGGCCTTGGTACGGTGGGTTGGTCAAAGGCCGCTTGTATGGCGACTCGGCGGAGTTTCTCTCTGTGCATGAATACAAGCACGTGCTGCGCTGGGCCGACGCAATTGACGCCCGGCCGGCGGTGCAGCGCGGGCGGCGGGTGAACCGGGTGTCGGGTGAGGAACAGTTGCCCGAGCGGCATAGCGCCAGCGATTTGGATTAAGTCCTGGCACCGTAAAAAATGTGGGAGCGGGCTTGCTCGCGAATGCGGTGGGTCAGTAAAGAATAGGTTAACTGACACACTGCATTCGCGAGCAAGCCCGCTCCCACACTTTTGATCGTCATTAATCAGGTGACATGTTTTCCGGGGTCACTATCTGCGGCGGTATATGCACGCGGTGCCTCAATGGGTCAAACCCCTCATCACTCTGCAAGCGCACCAGCAACTCCACCAGCGCCACGGCCGTTTGCCGTGGCTGCGAGTCCATCACCACATCAATCAAGCCGTTGCTCAATGCCTGACGCGACAACGGCGTGGACTCTTGCAGGATGCAGCACAGCGCCGGGCGCTTGGGCAGTTGCGCCAGGGCGTTGATCACGCCGTCGCCACCACCGCCGACCACACATAACCCACGCAAATCGGTATGGCGGCTGAGCAGGTCGAGGGTGGCTTCTTCGGTGATGTCGCAGTTGTCCAGGTTGATCAGCGGCTCCAACGGTTTGAGCCCCGGCGCGTGTTCGGCCAGGTAGCTGTGCAAGCCCTCGACCCGTGCCTGATGGCCGAGGAAACGATGGCCGCCCAACAGGATGCCCACGCTGCCTTTGCGTGCGCCGCAGGTGCGCGCCAGCAGCCAGCCCATGGTGCGCCCGACCACGTGGTTGTTCTGGCCTACATAGGGTTCGGCAGCGTGTTCATGGATATCCGAAAGCAGGGCAACCACCGGCACGCCTGCTTCACGAATCTGCGCCAGGCAGGCGTTGATCAACGGATGGGCGAAGCTGACCACCGCGAGGGCGTCGCACTGCACGGCCAGTTGTTCGATTTGCGCGACGATGACGCCGGGCGTGCGGTCGTTGATGTAGTCGAACTGGCAGCTCAGGTTAGCGGTGGCGTGATGCTGCGCTGCCTCGCTAATGGCGTGGGCCAACTGCGCATAGAAGGCTTGGGCGGTCCCCAGCAACAGCACGCCGAAACGGTAGGTGGGCCGACGTTCGCGAATGCGCTGGCCGATCAGCCGTGCGGCGAAATAGCCCACCGCTTCGGCGGCCTGGAACACCTGTTCGGCGGTGCCGGGGTTGACCGGCGCGCGGGCGTTCAATACGCGGTCGACGGTGGCTACGCTGAGCCCCGCATGGGCGGCGACGGTGGCGATGGTTGGGCGTTTGTTGTTGTGCATGGCAGGCCCCTTGAGCGTCTTGATAGAAAACTATCAAGCCCCGCTGGGCCTGGATGATAGCTTGATAGGGAATGGATTCAAGGCCTTGAGGGTGATTTAGCCGCACTCTATCGTTGGTTTCGCAAAGCCCCTGAAACCCACGCTTGCGGAGAACAATAACAATGCCTGGACACACCGCTCACCGCGCTCGGCGCGATTACAGCCTCACCGGCCCCGAAGCCGCCCGGGCCGCCGACAAGGGCCTGGTCTCGGCCCGTTGGTACCAGTCGCCCATCCCGCGCAATCGCATGAAAGCCCTGATGCAACGCCGCGACGCTCCGGCGTTGCTCGACACCGCCCTGTGGTTCTCAGCGTTGTTGGCCACCGGTGTCGGCGGCTACTGGTTCTGGGGCAGTTGGGCCTGCGTGCCATTCTTCATCGCCTATGGTGTGCTCTACGGCACGGCCTCCAACCCGCGCTGGCACGAAACCGGCCACGGCACGGCGTTCAAGACCCGCTGGATGAACGATGCGCTGTATCAGGTGGCGAGCTTCATGTGCCTCTTCGAACCCCACGTGTGGCGCTGGAGCCATGCCCGCCATCACACCGACACCATTGTCGTCGGTCGCGACCCGGAGATCGTTGAACCGCGCCCGCCGAGCTTATGGATGATGGCCCTCAGTCTGTTCAACCTACCCCTGGCCTGGAAGACCTTCAGCGGCGTGGCCCGCCATACGTTCGGGCGAATGAGTGCCCAGGAGCAGGACTTCATCCCCGAATCCGAGTGGCCCAAGGTGTACCGAGATGCGCGTATCTGGGTCGGCATCTACGCCCTGATCATCGGCACCGCGCTGTACCTGCACAGCGGGTTGCCGCTGATGCTGGTGGGCCTGCCCAGCCTCTACGGCGCGTGGCTCGGCTACCTGTTTGGTCTCAGCCAACACGTGGGCCTGGCCGAAGATGTGCTCGACCACCGTAGCAATTGCCGCACCATCTACATGAACCGCGTGTTGCGCTTTATCTACATGAACATGAACTACCACCTCGAACACCACATGTACCCGATGGTGCCTTACCACGCGCTCAGTCAACTGCACGAAGAGATCCGCAGCGACTGCCCGCCGCCGTATGCCAACCTGTGGCAGGCCTACCAGGAAATCATTCCGACGATCTGGCGCCAGCGCAGAGACCCCAGCTATTTCGTCCAGCGCCCCACCCGTGGCGAGCAAGCTCGCTCGCCACAGACTGAAAGCCAGTCATTGGAGATAAATGCATGAACGATCAATGGATCGACGTCTGCGCCGTGGGCGAAATAGAAGCAGAAGACGTGCTGCGCTTCGACCACGGCGCGCAGACCTACGCGGTGTTCCGTTCAGCCGATAACGAATTCTTCGCCACCGCCGGCCTGTGCACCCACGAGAAAATCCACCTGGCCGACGGCCTGGTGATGGACCATGTGATCGAATGCCCCAAGCACAACGGACGCTTTGATTACCGCACCGGCAAGGCCCTGGGCGCGCCGGTGTGCGTCAACCTCAAGACCTACCCCGTGCGGGTAGATGCGGGGCGGGTACTGCTCGCCGTCACGGCCGAAGAATGAACGCTCCCCTGATCATCGTCGGCGCTGGCCATGCTGGTGGCCGTGCGGCACTGACCCTGCGTGACGAAGGTTACAGCGGGCGCCTGATCCTGATTGGCGATGAAGCGCACTTGCCCTACGAGCGGCCACCGTTGTCCAAGGGCTTGCTGCAAGGCTCGACCGACTTGGCGCAATGCAGCCTGTGCGACAGCCAGCAGTTGGCGGCGCTCGAGGTAGAGCATATCGCCGCCAACCCGGTCAGCCGCCTGGAGCCGCAGCACCACCGGTTGCAATTGGCCGACGGCCAGTGGTTGAGCTATGCCGGCCTGCTGCTGGCCACCGGAGGCCGGGCGCGGCGTTTGCCCCAGGAGCAGGCCAACGTGTTTTACCTGCGCACCCATGATGACGCGTTGGTCTTGCGCAATGAATTAAAGCCAGGCGCCAGGCTGGTGGTGGTTGGCGGTGGTTTTATCGGCCTGGAGGTGGCAGCGACGGCGCGGGGCCTGGGCTGCGAGGTGACGCTACTGGAAGCCGGGCCACGGCTGGCAGGGCGGGTGTTGCCGCCGGTGATCAGTGACGCGTTGCTGGCATTGCACCGTGAGCAGGGTGTGGACGTGCGTTTGAACGTCGCCCTGGAGTGCATCCACGCCGACGCCGTGCAACTGGTCGACGGGCAACGGCTGCCCTGCGACCTGGTGGTGGTCGGCATTGGCATGCAGCCCAACATCGAGATGGCCGCGGCGGCAGGTTTGGACGTCGGGCAGGGCATTCGCGTCGATGCGTACTTGCGCACCAGTGTGGCGGATATCTACGCGGCGGGGGATGTGTGCGAGTTTCGCCTGGCGGGCCTTTATCAGCGCCAGGAAACCTGGCGCAACGCCGAAGCCCAGGGCCGTCTCGCGGCGTTGAACCTGCTGGGGCAGGCGTTGGCGTTCGAGACGATCCCGGGTTTCTGGTCCGATCAATACGCGTGGGGCTTGTACACCGTCGGGGTGATGACTGCACTGATGGTCCGCCGGCAATTGCCCGACGGCGGCCTGCTGCTGTTCTACCTTGACGACCATCACCGTTTGCAAGGCGCCTGCGGTTGGGCCATGGGTCACCGCGCAGCGAAGGACATCAAGCTGTGCGAGCACTTGATCACTGCCCACATCCCGCTTAACCCGGCCAGCCTGGCCGACCCCGAGGTATCCCTGAAGCTGTTATTGCGAGGCTGACCATGCGCCAGTTGTTAGTATTCCAATCGATGTGGGCCATGCAAACCGAGCCCGGCAGCCTCGAAGCGCAACTGGACCGCATCGCCGCCGCCGGTTATGACGGCATCACCGACCATTACTGGGCGCCGGCATCGGTGCAGCGCCTGCACGCGGCGGCCACGGCCAGTGGCCTGCAGATTGAAGGGCAACTGTTCCCGCAATCGGTGGATGATCTGGCCAGGGCATTGGAGGTGATCAGCCGTTACGGCTGTCACCACCTCACCTTGCAAGCCGACGTGCGCCCACGTACCCAGGCAGAGGCGGCCAGGCTGATCGACGGCTGGCAACGCCTGGCCGAACAGGTGGACTTCCAGATTTTGCTGGAAACCCACCGTTATCGGCTCACCAACGACCTGTTGTTCACCCTCGACCTGCTGGCACAGATGCCCGATCTGAAACTGCTCGCTGACCTGTCCCACTACGTGGTTGGCCGCGAGTTGCCCGAGCCCGGCAGTGTGGAAGACGACGAACAGATACGCACCATCCTGCGTCACAGCTGGGGCTTTCATGGCCGCATCGCCAGCAGCGAACAGGTGCAGGTTGGCCTGGATTTTTCCCAGCACCAACCGTGGGTCGAGCGATTTACCGGCTGGTGGCGCTATGGGGTCGAACACTGGCTGGGCCGCGCTGACACCCCGCAGAGCCTGTCCTTCACTTGCGAGTTGGGCCCGCCACCCTATGCGATTACCGACGCACAGGGGCGCGAACTCACCGATCGCTGGGCCGAGGCGCTCAAGCTCAAAGCCCTGATTCGCCAGGTGTGGGCCAGTTGCCATCGATGATCTGCTAATCTGCGCGGGTTCAAACCGCCCTCAGCCTGTGGAATGCCCATGAAAACCTGCCCCGTCCGTCCCCCGCTCGAACCGCAATCGGTGTGTCACCCGATCACCAGCAGCGCGATCTTCATGGTCGCCACCCTGGCGCCTGATGCGGTTGAAAACGTGCGGGCCTGGTGCGCCGACATCGCAGGCCTGGTGCGCTCGGTAGGCAAGCGCGTGCCCTCGGGCAACCTGACGTGCGTTTGCGGGTTTGGCTCGGATGCCTGGGACCGTCTGTTCGGCGCGCCGCGCCCGGCGGCCTTGCATCCGTTTCGCGAGTTCGGTGTGCAAGGGCGCAAGGCGGTGTCGACCCCAGGTGACATCCTGCTGCACATCCGTGCCGAGCAGATGGACCTGTGTTTCGAGCTGGCAACCCAACTGATGGCCGCCCTGGGTGATAGCGTGAACGTGGTCGATGAGGTCCAGGGCTTTCGCTACTTCGATATGCGCAGCATTATCGGTTTCGTCGACGGCACCGAGAACCCGGTGGGGCGCAAGGCCGAGGCCTTCACCCTGGTGGGCGATGAAGACCCTGAGTTCGAAGGCGGCAGCTATGTGCTGGTGCAGAAATACCTGCACAACATGACCGCGTGGAATGGCTTGACGGTGGAGGCTCAAGAGAAGGTGATCGGGCGCACCAAATTGTCGGACATCGAACTGGACGACGACGCCAAGCCGAGCAACTCCCACAGCGCCCTGACAGTGATCACTGACGAGGACGGCGAGGAGGTGAAGATCCTGCGCGACAACATGCCCTTCGGCCGCCCTGGTGCCGGGGAGTTCGGCACCTACTTCATCGGCTATGCACGCTCGCCGCAGCCGTTGGAGCAGATGCTGGAGAACATGTTCGTCGGCCGCCCGGCCGGCAACTACGACCGCTTGCTCGACTTCAGCACGGCCGTGACCGGCGGCCTGTTCTTCGTGCCCTCGGCCGACTTGCTCGAAGCGCTGGCCGACCGCGAGCCGGTGGCTTAACTCAACAACCCGGTGCTGACCGCCACAATCAGGAAGATCCCCAGCAGCGCACGGTAGATCACGAACGGCCAGGTGGAGAAACGCTCCAGAAATTTCATCAGGCCCCAGATGGCAAAGAACGCCGAGATGCTGGCCACCACCAGGCCAAAGATCAAGTGCGGCCAGGCGTGGGCGGGCAGGTCGGCGCGCAGCAGCACCCACAACTCTTTCAAACCGGCCAGGGCGATGGCCGGCAAGCCTAACAGGAAAGAAAACCGCGCCGCTTCTTCGCGTTTGAAATTCAGGAACAGCGCGGCGGTCAACGTGGAGCCCGAACGCGATACGCCCGGTATCAACGCGCCAATCTGTGCAACCCCCACGATCAGGGCATCGCGCAGGCGCATTTGGCTCACGTCGCGTGTATGCCGGGCACGCAGTTCGGCCACTGCCAGCAGCACCGCCATCACCACGCAGGAAATGCCGATCACCATCAGCCCGCGCAATGGCGAGTTGCAGGCATTCAAGGTCGACGACAACGCCAGCCCCGCAATGCCAATCGGGACGGTTGCCAGCACAATTGCCACGGCGAGCTTGAACCAGCGGTCGTTGTAGTCGCCCCGGCGCACCGCACTGATGCTGCCCGTGGTGACCTGGCGCACATCGCGCCAGAAGTAACTGACCACTGCTGCCAACGCCGCCAATTGCATGGCTGCGGAAAACGCCGAGCCAGGGTCTTGCCAGCCGAGCAGGGCGGGTACCACGCGCATATGGGCGGTGGATGACACCGGCAGCAATTCAGTAATGCCCTGGATCACGCCCAGGATGAAGATCTGCAGGTAATCCAGGGAGGCAAAGCCCACATCCAGGCCGGCGGTACAGACGTTGGTCAAAATACGTGTCCTTGAGCAAAAGGGGGAACCGGCGAAGTTTATTCTAAATGTTTCAGGATTTCGGCCAGGGCAATCGCTATTTGCAATCGGTTCAGCCAATAGAAAGGATTCGCCAGGCCATTGGCGTGGGCAGCACTTTTGTGAACAATGGCGCCCTGCGTTTTTCCACCGAGAGCCCCATGCCTGAAACCACCGTCGAATTGATCCAGACCGGCCCCGAAGAAGCCGAACTGATCCGCAATCTTTACCAGTACTACGCCTATGAGTCTTCGGACTGGGAACAGGAAGATGTCGAGGCCGATGGGCGTTTCTACATCCATGACGAACACTTGGCCCGCTACTGGAGCGACCCGCAATGGAGCGCCAACCTGCTGCTGGTAGACGGCTACATCGCCGGCTTCCTGTTGATCGAAGGCAGCGAACTGCCGGGCATCGACGCCCTGGAACTGGCCGACCTGTTCATCCTCAAGCGCTACCGCCGTAAAGGCATTGGCCGCGCAATTGCCAGCCAGGTGCTGTGCAGCGGCGCGGCCAATTGGTTGGTGCGTTTCTATGATCAGGACGAGGTGTCCCAGGCGTTCTGGCGCACCGTGCTGGATAACCTGCCGCGTCCGGTGCAGATGATTGAACTGGAGGATGATCCGCAGTTGGTGAGCTACCTGATTACCCGGGCTTCGTTGCATTGAGGGGCTGGGGCTTTCTCTCGATGAGCATAGATATTAAAACAACGCTGTAGCGATCAACCCGTAACCACGATGCGAAGCGAGCTGCTCGTGATCTTGCTCTTGATCTGCTTTTGATCTGCTTTTGATCTTGATCTTAAGCGCCCCGTCAAACCACGCTGGCCGAACGCAGGCTTGAATTCCGCTGTAAAAGCGGAACCGTAAGCCGCCGTTACCCAAATAACGGATATGTACACGGTCTGATCCAAGATTCTGGTCGGCTGTCAGGCCGCCTTCGCGAGCAAGCCCGCTCCCACAGTTTGATCGCGGGGTGTCAGGTAGGTAAGTGTCGGCTGGTAGGCCGCCATCGCAGGCAAGCCAGCTCCCACATTTGGATCATGGCACTTCAGGTAGATAGGCGTCGGCTGTCAGGCCGTCACGGGCCTAGCCCGGGTTGAACAGCACCTGCTGCATCGCCTGAGGCGGCTGCCCGAAGGCCCTGAGGAACGCCTGGCGCATGCGTTCGCGGTCTCCAAACCCGGTTTCGCGGGCCACCACCTCTACCGGGTGACGGCTGATTTCCATCATCGCCCGCGCAGCTTCCACCCGCAGGGCTTCGATGGCTTTGGCTGGGGTTTGACCGGTTTCTTCGCGAAACACCCGGCTGAACTGGCGGGGGCTGAGCCGGGCAACGTCGGCCAGGGCGTCCACCGACAAATCATGGGTGAGGTTTTCACGGGCATAGGCCAGGGCCAACTGCACGCGGTCGGACTTTGGGTCCAGTTCCAGCAAGGCCGACAGTTGCGACTGCTCGCTGCCGCGGCGCTGGGCAATCACCAGCTTGCGTGCAATGCGCCGGGCCAGGCCGCTGCCCAGGTCGTCCTCCACCATCGCCAGCGCCAGGTCGACCCCGGCGCTCATGCCCGCACCGGTCCACACCTGGCCGTCGACAATGAACAACTTGTCTTCTTCCAGGTGGATATCCGGATAGCGTTTGCGAAATGCCGGCGCATGGATCCAGTGGGTGGTGGTGCGCTTGCCCGCCAGCAGGCCTGCCTCGGCCAGTACAAAGATGCCCATGCATAAGGACGCCACCCGGCGCGACTGCGCGGACGCGGCCTTGACCAGCTCCAGCAGGTTGGCTTCGGGCAGGCGAAACTCCAGGTAGCCGCTGACAATCAAGGTGTCATAGCCCTCTGGGCGCAGCGCGCTGGTGTTCACCGAAAAACCCTGGGAGGTCATCACGGCGCCGCCGCTTTCCGACACCAGGTGAAACTCATAGGCCGGCTCGCCGCGCAGCAGGTTGGCGCACTCGAACACCGAGCCCAGGCTGAGGCTCAACGACTGGAAATTCGGGTAAACCATCAGCGCAACGCTGTGCATTGCATCTCTCCAAGGGGCGGGGGAGAGGCGATTGTCGGCGCGTGCCCGGCAAACGGCAACCGACTTTGGTGCATGTCCGCAATCCTTGCGGATATGACATTGTGAGCCACTGCCTCGCTGCCTAACATGAGACAACTGTTATTCACACCGACCGAGGCACTGGAAAATGAAAGTATTAATGGTACTGACCTCTCACGACCAGCTTGGCGATACCGGGCGCAAGACCGGCTTCTGGCTCGAAGAATTCGCCGCACCTTATTACGCGTTCAAGGACGCTGGCGCCGAAGTGGTGTTGGCTTCCCCGGCCGGCGGCCAGCCGCCGCTGGACCCCAAGAGCGATGAACCGGATGCGCAAACCGAGCAGACCGAGCGCTTCGGTAAAGACTCGGCTGCGCAGCAAGCCTTGGCGACCACCGTGAAGCTGGACTCGGTCAACGCCGCCGACTTCGACACCGTGTTCTACCCAGGCGGCCACGGCCCGCTGTGGGACCTGGCGGAGTCGCCGGTGTCCATCGCGCTGATCGAAGCCTTCGAGCGGGCCGGCAAGCCCATCGGCTTTGTGTGCCATGCACCGGGTGCCTTGCGTCACGTCAAGGCGGTTAACGGTGAGCCGTTGATCAAGGGCCGCCGCGTCACCGGGTTCTCCAACTCGGAAGAGGCCGCTGTGCAGTTGACTGAAGTCGTGCCGTTCCTGATTGAAGATGAATTCAAAAAACTGGGCGGCCAGTATGAGAAGGGCGCTGACTGGCAATCCTTCGTCCTCGTCGATGGCTTGCTGGTGACTGGGCAAAACCCAGGCAGCTCCAGCGAAGTGGCCAAGGCCCTGCTGACACTCTGCGCTTAAGTTAATCAACCGATCTACACGGTGGCGACTCCCAGGAGTTGCCACGGTTTTCGTTCGTCCTGAATTTGGAATATCGCCGTGCCTGACTGCATCCTGAACACCCCGATCAAGCTGGGGCATCACCGCTTGAACAACCGTGTCGTACTGCCGCCGCTGACCCGCCAGCGCAGCGCCCAGCCGGGTAATATCGCCACCGACCTGATGGCCGAGTATTACCGTCAGCGGGCCAGTGCCGGGTTCATGGTCAGCGAGGGGACGCAGATCGAACCCCGGGGCCAGGGCTACGCGTGGACGCCGGGTATCCATACACCGGCGCAAATCCAGGGTTGGCGCAAAGTCACCGCAGCGGTGCATGACGAGGGCGGTGTGATCTTCGCCCAGCTATGGCATGTGGGGCGGGTGTCCCATCACGCGCTGCAACCCGACGGTGGTGCACCGGTGGGGCCGTCTGCACTGGCGGCGTTGCAAGCCAAAGCCTTCATTGAAACCGGGCCGGGTGTGGGTGAACTGGTGCAGCCACCGGTACCCCGCGCCTTGACCGCGCTGGAAATCGAAGAGCTGGTGGGGCACTACGCCCAGGCTGCACGCAATGCCCTGGACGCCGGGTTCGACGGTGTGGAAATCCACGCGGCCAACGGCTACCTGGTCAACCAGTTCATCTCGGCCCATTCCAACCTGCGTGAGGATGAGTACGGCGGCTCGCTGGACAATCGCCTGCGCTTGCTGCGCGAGATTGTCGAAGCGGTGTGCAAGGTGGTGGGGCCGGAGCGCCTGGGCGTGCGCTTTTCGCCGCTGTTCAGTGGCACCGACCAGGACCGGGTCTACATCGGCCTGGTGGAAGAAGACCCGCACCTTACCTATATCGAAGCGATCAAAGTGCTGGAAGCGTCGGGCATCGCCTATGTGTCCATCGCCGAAGCCGACTGGGACAACGCGCCCGACCTGCCCGAGACTTTCCGCCAGGCCGTGCGCCGCACCTTCAGCGGCAGGATCATCTACGCCGGCCGCTACACCGCCGAGCGCGGCGCACGGCTGGTAGAGACCGGGTTGGCGGACCTGATCGCCTTTGGACGGCCCTTCATTGCCAACCCGGACTTGCCCCAGCGGCTGTTCAATGGCTGGCCATTGAATGCGTTGAAGGCCGAAGGCTTGTATGGCGGGACAGAGGCGGGGTATGTGGACTATCCGGTGTATGCCCAACAGCCGTGATAGCCCATGATGGCCTGTGTTATATCCAGTGTGGGAGGAGGCTTGCCCTAACGCCGGTCAGTTAAACGAACGCTATGCTCGAAGCAATGAAGATCAAATGTGGGAGCTGGCTTGCCTGCGAAAGCGGTCGTGCAGTAACAGATACAGTGACTGACACACCACCTTCGCGGGCAAGTCGAATCGCCTCACTCCACCCGCAACACAATCTTGCCGATATGGTCCCCACCTTCCATCCGCGCATGGGCCTGGGCGGCGTCGGTGTAGGCGTAGACCTGGTCGATCATCGGTAGGCAGCGCCCGGCACTGAGTACCGGCCACACGTGTTCGCGCAGTTGCTGGGCAATCTCGGCCTTTTCTTCCCGCGTGCGGGCCCGCAGCAGCGAGCCGGTGATCACCGCGCGTTTGCCGAGGATGGTCAGCAGGTCGACGTCGTTGGCCTTGCCGCCACCGAGGAAGCCGAGGATCACCAGGTGGCCGTCCATGCCCAGGGCCTTGAGGTTATTGTTCAGGTACGAGGCGCCCATGATATCGAGGATCACGTTGACGCCTTTGCCGTCGGTCTGTTTGGCGATGACCTCGGCAAAGTCCTGTTCGCGGTAGTTGATCGGCTCGGCACCGAGCTTGGCAATCGCCGCGCATTTGTCGGCGCTGCCCGCCGTGGCGAATGCCTGGATGCCGAACTCCTGGCAGAGCATCAACGCGGTGGTACCGATGCCACTGGTGCCGCCGTGGATCAATGCGCGCTGGCCCTTATGGGCACCGCCGAGGCCGAACAGGTTGGCCCAGACCGTGAAGAACGTTTCCGGCACGGCAGCGGCCTGAATCCAGTCCATGCCCGCAGGGATCGGCAGCGCCTGGCTGGCCGGCACCGCGCAATACTGCGCATAGCCGCCGCCATTGGTCAGGGCACAGACCTTGTCGCCCAGGCTGTATTCGTTCACGCCAGTGCCCAGCGCCACCACTTCACCGGCCACTTCCAACCCCGGGATCGGGCTCATGCCGGGCTTCATCGGGTATTTGCCCGCGCGCTGCAAGGCGTCTGGGCGGTTGACCCCGGCGGCGTGCACGCGAATCAGAATCTCGCCTGGCCCGGCCACTGGCACGTCGGCGCTGCGCGGCTGCAAGACCTCGGGCCCGCCAGGGGTGGTGATTTCGATCAGGGTCATTTCTTGGGGAAGCGTCATGGAAAAATTCCTGTAGCGATGAGCGTATGGGTTGGGACCGTGTGGCGGCGCAAGCAGTTCAGCACGATGAGGCCGGGTTCGCGTAGCAATGCAGTCATTGCTCTCTCCATCAACATCCCTCCCGTACGCTAGACCGTACCCTTGGCGGCAAACAATTTCTGGGCTTGCGCAAAACACTTTTCGGCGATGGCCGAGCGGGGTTCGGTTTTGCGCATCACCATGCCCAGCGGCGCGAGTACGCTGGCGTCCGGGAGGTTGATAAAGGCCAGGTTTTCGATCGGGCTTTCCAAGCCGCTGTCCAGAGGCATAATCGCGCAGCAAAAACCGTTGTGGATCGCCTGGAACAGCTGATACGTCGAATCGCTCTCGAGTATGGGTTGGGGGTCGAGGCCGCGGCTGCGAAAGCTCAGGTCAATGGACTTTCGATAGTGCATGCCATTGCTGATCATGCCTAGGGGCAGTTCGGCGGCGTCTTCCCAGCTCATTTCGGTGCCTTCGAAATGGAAGTGGCGCGTGTCGTACAGCAGGCCGACGCGGGTTTCGCCCAGTTCGAAAAACTCTAGGTAATTGGCGTTTACGTGGTCCAGGTAACACACCCCCAGGTCCAGTTGGTTAGTGCCCAGCGCTTCGATGATCTTGTCCGAGCTCATCGAGGTCAGGTTGAACTTGAGTTCCGGGAAGGTATGGGATAGGCCCTGAATGTAGCTGATCGGATTGAAGCCGCTGAGCGGCACCAGACCCAGACGCAAATTACCGACCAGTTGGCCGCGACAGGCTGCAGCTTCGGCGAACAACCCGTCATGGGCGGCGAGCAAGGTCCTGGCCCAGGCGAGCACGCGTTCACCGGCCTGTGTAAAGCCTTCGAAACGCTGGCCCCGGGTAACCAATTCCAGGCCCAGCTCATCCTCCAGATTACGTAAACGCATCGACAAGGTCGGCTGGGTGATGTGGCAACGCGCAGCCGCCTGGCCGAAGTGCCGGGTCTGCTCCAGCGCGATGAGGAATTTAAGCTGCTTGATATCCACTAAGGCACCTGTTGCGGAATAAATGAGGGGTAATTATTAACGCTGGTGGCCAGAACTCGCGGATTATTTTAGCGATTCTGTTTCTGCCCTTTTAATTAATGTGCCGTCGACTTCTTCGGTGCACGCTAATGATTGCCCAGCCAGCCATTCAGGGGTATTGAAATTGCTCAGGCGCAGATCGTCGCTTACGCAGGTCAATGCCACCAGCTCATGCTTGAGCAGCGCGCGCAGCAGGCTGCGTTCGCCTTCATCCCAGGCCTGGTTCAACTGCGGCAACAACGCCGTTGGGATCAGGCTGAACATGGGCTGCCATTGCCCGGCCTGCTGGATCATTAGCGCGGCGCCGGTCGTGGGACGCGCCTCGAGCATTGCTCTGATCAGTGCGGCATCAATATTCGGAGCATCACAGGCAAGCACCAGCAGCCAGGGATGGTGCGCAACGGAAACTCCGGCCAAAACACCGGCCAAGGGGCCCGGGAAATCCTTTTGTGAGTCTTCGACCAATTGATCGGCATACGCGCGATAACGTGCTGCATTGCGGTTGCAGGAAATAATCAAGTCGTCGGTGAACGGACGGACGATGGCCTGTACATGGGCAATCAGCGGCTTATCTTTCCACACCAGTAATCCTTTGTCCCGCCCGCCCATACGTGCCCCGCGCCCGCCCGCCAGCAGGAGTATCGAACAGGGGCTGGATGCAGCTTCAGGAGAGCAGCGCGATGGCATGACAGGAGTACCGCGAATTGAGATGAGCAGACGATCTCATTCTCGCGCCTGTACGTCCAATCATGACTATTGAAGGATTGATCGACTCACTCGATCACCGGTGAATGGCGTCCGGAAATATCAGTGATAGAAGCGCTCGATAATCCGGTCGACTGTAACGATTAGACAGTGGCTGTATGGGCGCTTTAGCCTCTGGTGATCGTTTCAATAATGGCTTGTAGGAGAGTGACATGAGCGTGAAGTCGGATGCATTATTTGTTCCGCTGAATATGGCCGTGTTGACCGTCAGTGATACCCGTGAATATGCCAACGATACCTCCGGGCAACTGCTGGTCAGCCGGCTGCTGGAGGCGGGTCACCGTTTGAGCGAGCGCAACCTGCTAAAGGATGACCTGTATAAAATCCGCGCGCAGGTCGCGACCTGGATCGCCGACGAGCAGATTCAGGTGGTACTGATTACCGGGGGCACAGGCTTCACCGGGCGCGACAGTACGCCTGAAGCGGTCCACTGTTTGCTGGACAAGCAGATTGACGGTTTTGGTGAGTTGTTCCGTGCGATATCCATCCTCGATATCGGTACCTCCACGGTACAGAGTCGTGCCTTGGCCGGTTTGGCCAACGGTACGCTGGTGTGCTGCCTGCCGGGCTCGACGGGCGCTTGCCGCACGGCGTGGGAGGGTATCCTCGCCGAGCAGCTGGATGCGCGCCACAGGCCGTGCAATTTTGTGCCGCACCTCAAATCGGTGGCCTTGTGCGAGTCCCGGGGATGAGCCCGTCACAGCTTATGTCAGTGGAGGAGGCTATCGCTTCACTGTTGGCCATGGCGCAGGCGCGACGCCTGCAAGGCAGTGAGTCGATAGCATTGAGCGACGCACGGCAACGGGTGCTGGCCAATGACTTGATCGCGACCCTGGATCTGCCGCCGTGGCCGAACAGTGCCATGGACGGATACGCCTTGAACGTCGACGACTGGAAAGGCCAGCCGCTGACCGTGTCGCAACAGATTTTCGCCGGGCATACACCTGAGGCATTGCTGCCGGGCACCTGCGCTCGAATCTTCACCGGCGCACCGGTACCCCTTGGGGCCAATTGCGTGGAGATGCAAGAGAACGCCGAGCAACTGGAGGACGGACGGGTACGTTTCAAGCAGGCGCTTAGCGCGGGTCAGAATATCCGTGCGCAAGGCCAGGAAAACCGTGCCGGGCAGGTGTTGCTCGCTGCCGGCAAGCGACTCGGGCCTTTCGCGCTGGCCATCGCGGCCGCGCAAGGCTGTACCCATGTATCGGTGGTACTCCGCCCACGGGTGGCATTGCTGTCCACGGGGGACGAACTGGCTGAGCCGGGGACGACGCTGAAGCCTGGCTGTATCTACAATAGCAATCGCATTTTGCTTAGCCATTGGCTGAGTGCATTGGGTTGTGACGTCATCGATGGCGGTATTCTTCCCGACCAGCCGCAGCACACGCGGCTCAAGCTGGAACAGTTGCAACCTGCCGCCGACTTGATCCTGACCACCGGTGGGGTGTCAGCCGGAGACGCCGACTGCCTTGGCCAGGTGCTGCGCGATAGCGGTAAGCCGTTATTCTGGAAACTCGCGATCAAACCGGGAAAGCCTTTGACCGTGGGCTATTACGGTAACGTGCCTGTCATCGGCTTGCCAGGCAATCCGGCCTCGGCACTGGTGACGTTCGGCCTGCTGGCACGGGCTTACCTGTTGCGTATCCAGGGTGTTGATGACGTCACGCCCCTGAGCTTCCCGGTTAACGTCGGGTTTGACTGGCCGAAAGCAGGCAGCCGTCGCGAATACCTGCGGACCAAGCTGGAGGAGGGCCGGGCGATTCTGTATCCGAACCAGAGCTCAGGCGTGCTGCTGGGAGCTTCGTGGGCGGACGGCCTGCTTGAAATCCCCGAGGGCTGCACCTTGCAGCGCGGTGACACAGCGCGTTTCATTCCTTTCTGCGACTTGTTCTGACGCGGCATGCACTGTCCTCAAATACCGCCACCGCCACTGTAGGAGCCAGCTCGCCCCTACCGCGGGGGCGTCATGCAGTCCAGCGGTTTACCGCCAGTTGGTCACTTTCTCTCCCCTCTACCCAGCGTTCTCCGGACGGCGTGTGTTCACGCTTCCAGAAAGGTGCCTGAGTCTTCAGGTAGTCCATCAAAAAATTGCAGGCATCGAAGGCTTCCTGGCGATGTTCGCTGGCAACACCGACGAACACGATGGGTTCACCGACCTTCAATGCCCCCACGCGGTGGACGATGCTCGCCCGTTGCAGGGGCCAGCGTTGATGGGCTCTATCGATGATCTGCTGCAGCGAGCGTTCGGTCATTCCCGGGTAATGTTCAAGGAACAATTCGCTGACCTGATCCCCCTGATTGAGATCGCGCACATAGCCGACAAAGGTGGCTACGGCGCCGACGCCCGGCTCTTCGGCATGTAGGCTGCGGGTCAGTTCACCCAGATCAAACAGCTCGGTCTGAACCTGAACAGGCATTGGTCAACCTCCGGTCACTTGGGGGAAGAAGGCGATTTCATCGAAATCTTCTATCGGCGCGTCGGGTGTGCACAGCTCCTGGTTCAATGCGCACATGAGGCTGGTCTCACCGAGCACTTGCTGCCAGGTTTCACCTCGGGCGCACAGGTGTTGCCTGAGGTCGGCAATGGTGCGCAGCGACCCGTCCAAGGCGATTTTTTCGCCGCCGATGCCCAGCTGTTCCCGATAGCGCGCAAAGTAATTGACCAGGATCATTGCGCGTCACCCGCGACAAAGGTGCCCGACTTGCCACCCTGTTTTTTGAGCAACTGGATCCGGTCGATGATCATCCCGCGGTCCACCGCTTTGCACATGTCATAGATCGTCAAGGCCGCTACGCTGGCGGCGGTCAGGGCTTCGAGCTCGACGCCGGTCTGGCCGTTGAGCCGGCAGGTGCTGATGATCTGCACGCTGTCGGGCTCGACAGCACGCAGTTCGAGGTGAATCGAACTGAGCATCAGCGGGTGGCAGAGCGGGATCAGTTCATGGGTTTTCTTCGCCGCCATGATCCCGGCGATACGAGCCACCGCAAACACGTCGCCCTTGGGGTGCCCGTTAGCCTGGATCAGTTGCAGCGTGGACGGCTGCATGCGCACCCAGGCCTGGGCTTGGGCCTCACGGGTGGTTGCTGCTTTGTCCGTGACGTCGACCATGCAGGCCCGGCCTGCGGCGTCCAGATGGGTCAGTGTGTGGGAGCGTTCGTTCATGGGGGCCTCGGGTCAGTTCAGTACACAATCAATGGGTTGGAGCACGGGCGGCAGTTGTGTCGCGCCGTTGGCGTGCAGCACTTCGCGTTCAATCGTGCGCACGATGGCATTGGTTGGCAGGTCGTTTTCGTCGTAGCCGAAGGGGTCTTCCAGCTCATCGCCAATCGCGTCCAGCCCAAAAAACGTGTAGCTCACGATGGCGGTGAAGACCGGCGTCAGCCAACCCAGGGGTTCGGCCATGGCGAAGGGCAGCAAGATGCAGAACATGTAGCTGGTACGGTGCAACAAGAGGGTGTACGGGAAGGGCAGCGGCGTACTTTTGATGCGCTCGCAAATCGTCTGCGTACGGGTCAGGTTGCTCAAGTGCCGGGCCATCAGTTGGTAGCGCCATTCACTGAAGCCCCCCGATTCGGCCAGCGCCGAACACTGCTGGGTCACGCGGCCGATAATGCTTTCCGGGATATTCGGGGTGCTAGCCGACGGCAGCTTGTCGAGCCAGGGCGCTGCCGCGATGGACTCATTTTCATTGCGCAGCCTGGCGTTCAGTGCGTGGGCGAACCCGCACAGGTTGCGCAGGATCTCTTTGCGTTGGCGAGCATCCTTGATCACCTGGGTTTCGCGAATCATGACGCGCACATCCATCACCATGGTGCCGAGGGCTTTGCGCCCTTCGTACCAGCGGTCATAGCAGGCGTTGTTGCGAAAACTCATGAAGATTGAAAGTGACAAGCCCAGCAGCGTGAACGGCGTGGCGTTGACCTTGGAGAAGTACGCCGGCTGAAGGGTCTCCACCAGCACAATCACCGAGGCCAGCAGTGTCACCAGCAGGCTACGCAGTGCGATACGCCGGGCCACGGAGCCCTTGAGCGAAGTCAATACACCGATCAGGTTGGGTTTGGCTCTGACGATCATGGGCAATGGCCTTAATGCGAAGGGATAAAACCGGATGGGTTAACCACCGGTCATGTTCATGAAGCGGACAACCTGCACGTCATCATTGAGCTCGAAGTTGTGCCGATACGGCTTGAGTTTCATCGACTCGACGATGGCACTCTCCAGGCGTTTTGGTTCACCCGGATAGCGCCGCAGCACCTCCTTGAGATCGACCGAATGCTCGTTGCCCAGGCACAGCAACAACCGGCCTTCAACCGTCAGGCGCACGCGGTTACAAGTGCCGCAGAAGTTGTGGCTGTGGGGTGAAATAAAGCCCAGGCGAATATGCGGCGCCTCGGCCAGGCGCCAGTAACGCGAAGGCCCCTGGGTCGATTCTGCCGAGTCGATCAGGGTGTAGCGCTCGGCGATACGCTCGCGCACCTGCGCGCTGGAATAGAACGCCTCGGCACGGCTGTGTTCGCTGATGACCCCCAGGGGCATTTCTTCAATGAAGGAAATATCCAGGCCGCGGTCAATGGCGAACGCCACGAGGTCGTTGATTTCGTGGTCGTTGCGGCCCTTCATCACCACGCAGTTGAGCTTGGTGCGTTGGAAGCCCGCCGCATTCGCCGCATCGATACCGGCGATGACCTTGGCCAGGTCACCGGTGCGCGTCAGTTCACGAAAGCGCTTGGGGTCAAGGCTGTCGAGGCTGATGTTGAGGCGCTTGAGCCCGGCATCGAACAGCGGCGCGGCCAGCTTGCCCAGTTGCGAGCCGTTGGTGGTCATGCACAACTCGCGCAGGCCGGGCAGCGTCGCGATGCGCTTGCACAGCTCGACCACGCCCGGACGAATCAAGGGTTCACCGCCTGTCAGGCGGATTTTGCGCGTGCCCAGTGCGACAAAACTCTGCGCCAGTTGATACAGCTCTTCCAACGTCAGGATTTTCTGGCGTGGCAGGAATTCCATGTCTTCGGCCATGCAATACACACAGCGGAAATCGCAGCGGTCGGTCACCGACATCCTGAGGTAGTCGACCCGGCGAGAAAAACTATCCATCAAGACTTGATCTGTCATTAAAACCTCGGCAGCGACGCTGAGCGTGTAACTACGGTGTTTGGACGCTCGATGTAGGTAAGCGCGTTATTTAAAGCAAGGCTAGAGTTGTTTTAATGCCGCGTCTAATCACTATTAGCAACCGAGTGATCGACGAAATCTATGGGCTTTTGATTGGGGGTTTTATTCGACTTTTATTATTTTATCTTTTTGATTTTTAAAACAATTTATCGTGATAGAGCATGTCGATGAAGTGGTCATTATTTGTGATTAGACAGGCTGTTTATGCACGGCATAGGCTAAATGCGTAACTCGATGTTGGACCCTTAAAACCGGTCGACGTGAACCCGGTTTAGTGGGCTTTAAACCGATTTGCGTTTTGCAGTGCCTGAAAAATAATCATCAATAAGGGCTTTAGTTAGGCCCGCGCCTACGTGTGAAGTCTTGGAGAATTACCATGAGCGAAGTTGAACGTTATAAACCGTACAAGGGGGCGGCCGCAGGTTGGGGCGCGCTGATTGCGGTGACGCAAAGCTGGCTGGGCAGTGAAAACGCGTTCAAGAACATCCGCGCGATGCTCAAGACCAACCAGAATGGCGGTTTTGACTGCCCGGGTTGTGCATGGGGCGAATCGCCGGAAGGCGGCATGGTCAAGTTCTGCGAGAACGGCGCCAAGGCGGTGAACTGGGAAGCCACCGGGCGCCTGGTCAACCCGGCGTTCTTCAATAAATACACGGTGTCGTCGCTGGCGGCGCAAAGTGACTATTGGCTCGAATACCAGGGGCGCCTGACCCATCCGATGCGCTACGACGCCTCGCTGGATCGTTATGTCGAAACCAGTTGGGACGACGCCTTTGCCCTGATCGCCAAGCACCTGAAGGAACTGGAGTCGCCGGACCAGGCGGAGTTCTATACCTCGGGCCGGGCCAGTAACGAAGCGGCGTATCTGTACCAGCTGTTCGTGCGCGCCTACGGCACCAACAACTTCCCCGACTGTTCGAACATGTGCCACGAAGCGAGCGGCCTGGGCATGGACGACAGTGTCGGCGTGGGCAAAGGCACGGTGACGTTTGATGACCTGGGGGAAGCCGACGCGATTTTCGTTATCGGCCAGAACCCCGGTACCAACCACCCACGCATGCTTGAGCCACTGCGCGAGGCGGTGAAGCGCGGCGCCCAGGTGATCTGTTTCAACCCACTCAAAGAGCGTGGGCTGGAACGTTTCCAACACCCGCAGCATCCGCTGGAGATGCTCACCAACGGTTCCGAACCCACCTCGTCGGCGTACTTTCGTCCGGCGCTGGGCGGCGACATGGCGGCCTTTCGAGGCATCGCCAAGTTCCTGCTGGAATGGGAGCGTGATGCACTGGAAAACAATGGCGAGGCGGTGTTCGACCGCACATTCATTGCCGAACACACCTCGGGTCTCGAACAGTACCTGGCACAGGTCGACGCCACCTCGTGGGAGCATATCGTCGAGCAATCGGGCCTTAGCCTTGCCGACATCGAGCTGGCGGCGCGCATGTACCGCCGCGCCAACCGGGTGATCATGTGCTGGGCGATGGGCGTGACCCAGCATGTGCACTCGGTGGTGACCGTACAGGAAATCATCAACGTGCAACTGTTGCGCGGCAATATCGGCCGGCCAGGCGCAGGGCTGTCGCCGGTGCGTGGGCACAGTAACGTGCAGGGCGACCGCACCATGGGCATCAACGAGCTGGCGCCACCGGAGCTGATCGATGCGCTGGAAGCGCGCTTTCACTTTAAGGTACCGCGCCGCCATGGTCACAACACTGTGATGGCGATTGCCGCCATGGAACAGGGGCTCGCCAAAGTCTTCATCGGCCTGGGTGGCAATTTTGCCCAAGCGACGCCGGACACCCCACGCACCCATGCGGCATTGCGCAAGTGCGACCTGACCGTGCACATCGCCACCAAGCTCAACCGAAGCCACCTGGTGACCGGCCGCGAAGCCTTGATCCTGCCGTGCCTGGGCCGTACCGATATCGACATTCAGGCCGAGGGCCCGCAAGGCGTGACCGTGGAAGACACCTTCAGCATGGTGCACATCTCCCACGGCCAACTGAAACCCAAGTCGCCCTTGATGCGCTCTGAACCGGCCATCATCGCCGGGATCGCCAATGCGACCCTGGGCAAGCACCCCATTGACTGGCTGTGGACGGTGGCCGACTACGGCCGCATCCGTGACTTGATCGCCGACACCATTCCCGGCTTCAAGGACTTCAACACAAAACTGCTGCACCCGGGCGGCTTCCACCTGCGCAACAACGCCGCGCACCGCATCTGGCATACCGACAGCGGTAAAGCGCAGTTTGCTCCGAGCGAGTTGCCCGCCCACCTGGTCAGCGAAGGCGTACGCAACCTCGACGTCAAGCCGGACCTGATTCTGCAGACCATGCGTTCCCACGACCAGTACAACACCACGTTGTACGGGCTCGATGACCGCTATCGCGGCGTTTATGGCATGCGCGACGTGGTGTTCGTCAATGAACAGGACATTCGCAAGCTGGGTTACGAGCCTGGGCAAAAGGTCGACATGGTGTCGTTGTGGGGCGATGGGCGCGAGCGTCGGGTCAGTGGCTTTACGTTGATCGCCTACGACATTCCGCCTGGCCAGGCTGCCGCCTATTACCCGGAAACCAACCCCCTGGTACCCCTGGAAAGCTATGGCGACCGCACCTTCACTCCCACGTCGAAGTTCATCGCTATTCGCCTTGAACCTGCGCCGGCCAGCAACCTGATTCAGTCACTCGGCGCTTGAGCCGGGCGGGGCGGCCGGCAGGTCGCCCTGGGTTGTGCTGATCACTGGACACTATGAGGGTACCGTCATGCTAAATCTCGAGGCGCTCGACCTGGCGCGAATTCAGTTCGCCTTCACGGTCTCGTTTCACATCATCTTTCCCGCCATCACCATCGGCCTGGCCAGTTTCCTGGCTGTGCTGGAAGGCTTGTGGCTGAAAACCGACAATCCGGTCTACAAGGATCTGTATCACTTCTGGTCGAAAATCTTCGCCGTCAACTTCGGTATGGGCGTGGTTTCGGGCCTGGTCATGGCGTACGAATTCGGCACCAACTGGAGCCGCTTCTCGGACTTCGCCGGGAGTATCACCGGGCCCTTGCTCACCTATGAAGTGCTGACGGCATTCTTCCTGGAAGCGGGCTTCTTGGGGGTCATGCTGTTTGGCTGGAACCGGGTCGGGCGTGGGTTGCACTTCTTTGCCACCGTAATGGTCGCCATCGGTACGTTGATCTCGACGTTCTGGATTCTGGCCTCCAACAGCTGGATGCAAACTCCCCAGGGCTTTTCCATCGTGGATGGCCGGGTGATGCCGCTGGACTGGTTCGCCATCGTCTTCAACCCGTCGTTCCCGTTCCGCCTGACGCACATGGCAATCGCTGCGTTTGTCGCCACGGCGTTCTTCGTCGGCTCCTCGGCGGCCTGGCACCTGCTGCGTAAAAACGACACCCCGGCAGTGCGCAAGATGCTCTCGATGGCGTTGTGGATGGCATTGATCGTGGCACCGATCCAGGCGGTCGTCGGTGATGCCCATGGCCTGAACACCCTGGAGCATCAACCGGCAAAAATCGCCGCGATTGAAGGGCATTGGGAAAACGTCGGTGACGGCGCGACGCCGCTGGTGTTGTTCGGGATCCCTGACATGGAGGCCGAAAAGACCCGCTACGCGATCGAGGTCCCGTACCTGGGCAGCCTGATCCTAACCCACAGCCTGGACAAACAGATCCCGGCGCTCAAGAGCTTCCCTAAAGAGGACCGACCGAACTCGACCATCATTTTCTTCAGTTTCCGGATCATGGCCGGGCTGGGGATGTTGATGATCCTCACCGGGATACTGGGCTTGGCATTGCGCCGTAATGGCGCGCTGTATCGCAATCGCCTGTTCCTGCGCCTGGTGTTGTTCATGGGGCCGACCGGCCTGATCGCGATGCTCGCCGGCTGGATCACCACCGAAGTCGGGCGCCAGCCATGGGTGGTCTACGGGCTGATGCGCACCGCCGACGCGGCGTCCAACCATACCGTCACGCAGTTGAGCATCTCTCTGGCGTTGTTCGTGGTGATCTACTTCTCGGTGTTTGCCGTGGGGATCGGCTACATGATGAAGCTGGTACGCAAGGGCCCGCAGCCCCATCACGACCATCCGCCCCAAGGTGGCCCCGGCCAGGACCGTACGCCACGTCGTCCCCTGTCCGCCGTTACCGAGACGCTCGCGTCCGGCGACCACACCAACTGATCGAGGGGATTGCACATGGGCATTCAAGGTATAGACCTGTCGTTGATATGGGGCGTGATCATCGCCTTCGGGGTGATGATGTACGTAATCATGGACGGCTTCGACCTGGGGTTGGGCATCCTGTTTCCGTTGATCCCGGACGAGCAGGAGCGCGACGTGATGATGAACACCGTGGCGCCGGTATGGGACGGCAACGAGACGTGGCTGATTCTGGGCGGCGCGGCGTTGTATGGCGCGTTTCCGCTGGCGTACTCAGTGATCCTGGAAGCGTTGTACCTGCCGCTGATCTTCATGCTGGCCGGGCTGATCTTTCGCGGCGTGGCGTTTGAATTCCGCTTCAAGGCCAGCCCGCAGAAGCGGCACATTTGGGACATGGCGTTTATCGGCGGCTCGTTCCTGGCGACCTTTTGCCAGGGCGTGGTGATCGGCACCTACATTGCCGGCATACCGGTGGTAAATCGCCAGTTTGCCGGCGGCACCCTGGACTGGTTGTCTCCGTTCCCGCTGTTCTGCGGCGTAGGGCTGGTGGTGGCGTACGCCCTGCTGGGCAGCACCTGGTTGCTGGTCAAGACCGAAGGCATGCTGGAATCGCGGATGCGCCTGTTCAGCCATTACCTGGCCTTCGCCCTGATGGCCGTGGTGGCCGTACTGTGTGTGTGGACCCCCTGGCTGCGCCCGGAAATCGCCACGCGCTGGTTCACCCACGCACACATAGTGGTGTTCGGCGGGCTCTTGCTGCTCGGCGTACTGGCCCTGGTCGGGCTGTTGAAGACCTTGCGTCACCACCATTCCCACTGGCCGTTCGTGTTCACCCTGATGCTGGTCTTCCTCGGCTATATCGGTCTGGCGTTCAGCATCTGGCCGAACATCGTACCGCCGTCCATCAGCCTGTGGGACGCCGCATCACCACCGTCCAGCCAGCTGTTTATCCTGATCGGCACCCTGTTCATCCTGCCGATCATCCTGATGTACACCTGCTGGAGCTACTACGTCTTCCGTGGAAAAGTGAGGATTGGCGATGGTTACCACTAACGCTGAAAAACCGATGCCGTTTTACAAACAGGTGGCGCAGTTAAGCCTGCTGTTTTGCACGGCAATGATCATGCTGGCCGCCGCGACGGCCCTGACAATGGAAATGGCCCATGGAACGCTATGAAGTGTCACAGGCTCAAAATCAGGCAGGCCCCTGGTACAAACGGGTGTGTTGGTTGATCGCTATTTGGCTCGCCAGTGTGGTTGCACTCGGCATTGTGGCCAGTGGTATTCGAGGGATCATGCACATGGCCGGCATGAGTAGCCATTGACGGGGTATTTTACCTAACGAACGTCCGGCGCTGAACGTGGCGCCGGATCAAGGAGAGACGTATGTCAGAACGTATTGATAGAGACCATCCTGTTGAATATGTGACAAAAAGTGGTGTCACCGTGATGATTGGCTTCAGCTGGGGCCAGGCACTGGATATTCCTGTGGGTGCCCGGTTGACCTTGCCAGGCGAGGATGCCCGACCTGCCTTTGTGGAGGGAGACCATTGGGAGAGTTATGAGCAGGCGGTTGAAGGGGCGCAAGAAGCGGCAGAGCGGTGGGTGAGATCTCCGCTTCGATGAAAGGGCTTATGGGGCTGGTGTGGTGGTGGGGTGAACTGCGCCTGGCCTTGTAAGCGTCACTGGATTTCAGGCACAAAAAAAGACGTCTTTGGACGTCTTTTTTTATGGATGCTTACTATTTTTGCGTTTGCGTACCCGCCGTGAATACCAAAGTCTCCAGCAACCCCTTACCCTCAGGGCTTTCCCGGCCAAACAGGGAGAGGATGTTTCAAGTGGTTCAGCGGTTCAGGAACCCCAACAGGTCTTCATTGAGCTGTTGAGCGTGGGTCACGGCAAACCCGTGCGGCGCATCCTTGTACACTTTCAGTTGTGCGCCCTCGATCATCTGCGCCGCGACTTTGCCGGTGGTGTCGAACGGCACGATCTGGTCGCCGTCGCCATGGATCACCAGGGTCGGTACGTCGATCTTGGCCATGTCCGGGCGGAAGTCGGTTTGCGAGAACGCGGTGACGCAATCCACGGTCGACTTGAGCGAGGCAAGCATGGCGATCTGCAGGGTCTGGCTGAGCACACCCTCTGAAACGTGCTGGCCTTTATTGAGACCGAAGAACGGCGTGTTGAAGTCGCTGATGAACTGCGCACGATCCTTCAACAGGCCGGCCTTGATGCCATCGAACACCTCACCAGGCACGCCTTGGGGGTAGTCGGCTTGCTGGCCGAAGATCGGCGTGACCGCGCCCAACAACACCAGGCCGGCGACACGGGCACTGCCGTGGCGGGCGATGTAGCGCGCCACGTCACCGCCACCCATGGAGAAGCCCACCAGGGTCACGTCCTGCAGGTCCAGGTGTTCGATCAACTGGGCGATATCGTCAGCGAAGGTGTCGTAGTCGTTACCGGTCCAGGGCTGGTCCGAGCGGCCAAAACCACGACGGTCAAAGGCAATGGTGCGAAAGCCACGGCTGCTCAGGTATTCCATCTGGTATTCCCACATGTCCGCATCCAGCGGCCAGCCGTGGCTGAACAGCACGGGCTTACCGCTGCCCCAGTCCTTGAAGTAGATCTGGGTACCGTCTTTGGCAACGAATGTGCTCATCTGAAACTCCTTGCAGGGCTGAAAAAGGGCGGTGAAAAAACCGCATCACTATTGCCGTAAACCTGAGCCGAGGCTTGTATGGGTGTGCTTGTCTCACCAACTGAACTTGAGCTCCATGCCCAGATAATTGCTGTCGTGCCCACCGGCATCACGCAGGGTCTGGCCGACCGCGTAGTGCACGGCCTCGACCGCACCGCTGAGGTTGGGCGTAAAGGCGTAGTCGGTGCGCAGTTGACCGTAGGCGCCGGTCCAGCGCTCACCTTGGCCCGCGGTGCCAGCCACGGGCAGGTTGGGCTGGGTGTAGACGGCGTCTGCGGTGGTCTGCCGCCACAGCAGGCCGACGGCGGTTTGCACGCTGAGCTTGGCGATGGGCTTGACGGTGATCGACGGCTTGACGTGGATCAGGTTGCTGTAGCCGGTATAGCCCGCCAGGGAAAAGTAATAGCCATTGGGGAACAGCGGGTTGAAGGTGCCGACCCGGCCATCACCGGCCTGGCGGTCACCGGAAGCGATATCCAGTTGCAGGCCGATACGCGGCTTCCAAGCCAGGGTGTCAAAGGTGTAGCCGGTGCGGCTGCCACCGGCCCAGGCGCGAATCGTCTTGCTACCCACCGAGCCCCGTTGCAGCATGGCTTCGACGTCCCAGTCGAAACCCTGGGCTGCGCCACCGAGGCGGGCGTCCAGCAACTGGCGCGTCTCTTCGCCGTCGGCGTCCAGGTAATGAGCGGCGCTGCGCTCGTACACGCCGTAATAGGCCGACAGCTCATTGGTGCCGCCCACCAGCCGCTCGACCCGCAGCATGTGGAAGCGCGCGTCGCTGTTGGACTTGTCGTCGAAATGCCGGCCATCCTGATACTGCACCGGTTGGCTGGCGATCCCGATAAAGCGCCATTGCGGCGTTTCCCAGTCCGCCCACAACGCATCGAAGGACTGCCGCACATTCGGGCCGTCCCGTGACGAGATGAAGCGCTGCAAGTCGAAGGCGAAATCCTGGCGGCCAGCCCGTGCCTTGAAGGTGCCAGCGCTGAAGGTCTTCACGTATTCGGCAAAGGCCAGGCGCAGGTCGACGCGGTTCTGGTCGGCACCGCCAATCGTGGTCTTGTCATAGGCCCGCACATCTTCCAGCTGGGTGAACAGCCGCCAGTGTTCGTTCAGGTGCAAATCGGCGTGCACCTGAAAGCGCTGGATCAGGTAGCGGTCACGCGCTACATCCCGCACGCCGAACCCGCTGGCGTCGTTCATCTCGAAGCGTTCACGCAAGGTTGCGCCCAACGACAAGTAGGTGAACGGGTTGGCGGCGGACAGTGGGATGTACTTGAGGTTGTCCAGCGGTTGCGTGCGCAACGCCGGGTCCTTGAGCACAGACCAGTCTTCCTGCCAGCGGTTGGCCTTGATCACCGGGCGTACCGGCGGGTCGTCGGCCTGCACGCTGCCAGCAAGCAACGGCCACAGCACCGCCAGGCTCCAGCCTGCGTGACGAATCATTTTGCCGCGCTGAGTTGGTGGATTTCTGCGACATAACCGCCGGGGAACTCCACCAACGCACTGCGCCGACCTTTGCTGTCGAACGCCGGCACCAGCACGGTGGCACCAGACCCGGTGGCCTTGCCCAGGGTGGCGGCGAGGTCGTCGACCTGATAACCGGTGGTGTCGTGGCCGAACGGGTAGGGCAGTTGGCCGTTGGTGACCAGCACCGCCATGCGCCCGAACGGCGATTCGATATCCACGCGGCGGTAGTGGCCGCCGGCCTGGCCGACATCAACCCCTGGGGCGTGCTTGTCGTCGCTCACTACCTTGCCGTGGGAGAAACCCAGGAACGCCTTGATAAACCGCTCGGCGCTGTCGTGAGACACATACACACGGTTTTCCGGCACGGTGTCGAAGGCGGTGTAATCCGGGGTCTTGGTGTGCCAGTAGAGCTGCATGTTCACACCACCCGGCCACTGCACCACGGCATCACGGCCGATGGGGTCGGGGAAATCGCTGACGATCACATCGGCGCCATTTTCCCGCGCGGCCTTGAGGGCCACGTCCATGTCCTTGACCAGATAGCCGTTGCGTTCCTGGCCGAACGGGTGGGGTACGGGGGTGGTAAAGCCGAACAACGACACGGTGCCCGCCGGGGTCTGGAGCAATTGCGAGGTGGTGCTGCTCGGCACCGGCAGCACATTGACCACGACCTGGGGCGTGCTTTTGCCGCCGAAGGTGGCGAGGAAACTCTGGGCAAAACGGTCCACATCGGCCGGTGCCACATACACATGGCTGGTGTCGTATTGCGGCGCCACGGCCACGCTTGGGGTGGCGGCGAACGCGCTGTTCATCATCGCGCTTGCCAGCAGCGTCAATGCCAGCGATACCTTGGTTGTTGTGTTACCCATGCCCGTTCTCCAGCGCTTCTGAGGGTTCGAAAGCCGTGAGGTTAGGGGGGCAGGGCGGTGGGGAATTGTATGGACGTGCTCGGTTGAACGTTTCAGCTACCTGACGCCCCTCAATTTAAATGTGGGAGCTGGCTTGCCTGCGATGACGGCGTGTCAGTCACTGCATCTATGACTGCACGACCGCTTTCGCAGGCAAGCCAGCTCCCACATTTGATCTTCGCTGCTTTGGGCATTGCGGTCAGGCCACCATGATGATCTTCGATACCAATTCCACCACCGTCTTGGCCTGCAGTTTCTTCATCAACCGCGCCCGGTGCACCTCAACGGTGCGGTGGGAGATCGCCAGGCGCAGGGCGATTTCCTTGGATTTGAAGCCGTTGACGATGTGCATGGCAATTTCCCGCTCACGGGGCGTGAGGTCGCCGGTGCCCTGGTGCATGCGGTCCAGGCGTTCGAAGTGCCAGATCATCAGTTTGAATGGGTCTTTGGGGGTGAGGGTGTAACCGTGGGACTTGGCCCAGAACACTTCGCCGTTGTGGTGCTGCATGAAGCGTTCATCGGAATAAAAGCCGTTGTCGCTGTCGAGCAGCCAGTCATGGCTGCGCTTGCCGATGGCGTGGTAGTCGGCCTGGGACGGGTAGATCAGCAGGGTCAGCTGGCTGACCAGTGCATCGCGCGTATAGCCGAACAGCTTCAGAAAAGCGTCGTTGCAGTCGAGAATCACGCGGTCGCTGGTGACGATCTGCGGGGCAGGGGACAGCTTGAACGCCAGGCGTTCGAGGTCGGGAAATTGCTGGGCTAGCGCGGTCATGGGGCATCCTGCCTCGTTGTTCAATGCCCTGGGGCGCTACTTACCCGTGTAAGTAGTTACACGAATTGGCGCACGATCAGGGGTGGGTCATTGTAAGTAAAGTCCGAATCAAGAACAGAAGAAATTGATTATGCCTGCTGATTGCGTCTCCATTGTTGCCGCTGGTCACTCCCGCTTTGGTCGCCTGGAAGGCACGACGCTGGAAGACCTGATCGTCCAGGTGACCCGGGAAGCCCTGAGCGACGCCGAGATTGACGCGTCGCAAATCGATGCGTTGTTCCTCGGTCATTTCAACTCGGGGCTGGTGCCCGACGGGTTTGCCGCCTCATTGCTATTGCAAGCCGACCCCGGTCTGCGCTTCAAACCTGCCACCCGCTGTGAAAACGCCTGTGCGTCCGGCTCGGCAGCGATCCAGGCGGGGGTCAATGCGATTCTCTCCGGCAGCGCCGAGCTGGTATTGGTAGTGGGCGCCGAGAAGATGACCCACACCAGCACCGCCGCAGTCACCCAAGCCTTGGCCGGGGCCGGTTACCAGAACGACCCGGCCGAAGCCGGCCTGAGTTTCCCGCAGTTGTTCGGCCGCGCCGCCCGCCAATACGCCGAGCGTTACCACTGCCCGCTGGGCTCGATGGCGGCCATCGCCACCAAAAACCACTCCAATGCCATGGCCAACCCCTTGGCGCAGATGCATCGGGAGATGAATTTCGAGCACTGCAACAACGTCTCCCAAAGCAACCCGTTCGTGGCCGAGTCCCTGCGCCTGACCGATTGCTCGTTGATCAGCGATGGCGCCGCCGCCATCATCCTCGCCTCGCCCAAACGTGCGCGTGCGTTTCGTCGCGAGGTGCAGATACGTGCAATGACCCAGGTCAACGACACGCTGCCCATCGCCCAACGCGACATCCTCGCCTTCGAGGGCCCGCAGCGGGCGATTCATTCAGCATTGCGCGGCGCAAATGTGACCCTGGCCGACCTGAGCTTCGCCGAGGTGCACGACTGCTTCACCATTGCCGAGTTGCTGATCTACGAAGCCATGGGTCTGGCGCCCAAGGGCGAAGGCCATCGCGTGCTCGACAGCGGCGTGGTGCGCGCCGGCGGGCGCTTGCCGGTGAACCTTTCCGGCGGGCTCAAGGCCAAGGGGCACCCCGTCGGTGCCACGGGGGTGTCCATGCATGCCTTGGCGTTCCGGCAATTGACCGGCGAACCGATTGGCCTGGCGGTGCCCAACCCGGAGTTTGGCCTGGTGTTCAACATGGGCGGCATGGCGGTGGCCAACTACGCCTCGGTCCTGCAGGCACGCCGGAGCTGAGCCATGAACATTGCCAACTGGCTGCACGACACCCAGCGCCGGGCCCCGCAACGCCCGGCATTGTTCGACGGCAGCGTGCAAGTGGCCGACTACGCCACCTTCGCCGCCCACGTGCGCCAACGCGCCGCGCACCTGGTGGAGCAGCATGGCCTGGTGCCGGGAGACGCGGTGGCGCTGCTGATGAAAAACAGCTGCGACTACCTGGAACTGCTCTACGCCATCTGGTGGATGGGCGGCGTGGCGGTGCCGATCAACGCCAAGCTGCACCCCAGCGAAGCGGCTTGGATTGCCGATAATGCCGAGGCGCGGTTGATCTTTACCGACGGCGGCCAGGTATTTTCATCGCGGGATTTGCCCGCGCATTGCACGGAACTGGACGGCCACCCGCTGCCGCCCAGCCATGGTTGGCCCAGCCTGGAGCAGCCGGTGCCCCGCCAGGATCACGACCTCGCCTGGCTGTTCTACACCTCCGGCACCACCGGGCGTTCCAAGGGCGTGATGCTGTCCCACGGCAACTTGATCGCCATGTCGCTGTGCTACGCCACGGATGTCGATCAAGTGAGTGCCGACGATGCGGCGCTGTATGCCGCGCCCATGTCCCACGGCGCCGGCCTGTACAACTTTATCCATGTGCGCTGCGGCGCCCGGCATGTGGTGCCGGCTTCCCATGGCTTCGATGCCGCCGAGCTGTTCGGGCTGGCCGAGCACATGGGCGATGTGTCGTTGTTTGCTGCGCCGACCATGGTCAAACGCATGGTCGAGCAGGCGCGGCGCCAGGATTATAACGGCGCCGGCATCAAGACTATCGTCTACGGAGGCGGCCCCATGTACCTGGCCGACCTGCGCGAAGCAGTCGACACCTTCGGCCCGCGCCTGGTGCAGATCTACGGCCAGGGCGAGAGCCCGATGACCATCAGCGTCTTGCCACGCGCCTTGATCGCCGAGCGCCAGCGTCCCGACTGGGCCACCTTGGCCGCCTCGGTGGGCCACGCGCAAGCCTGTGTCGAGATCCGCATTCTTGATGCCGAGCACCAGCCACTGCCCACCGGCGAGCGCGGTGAAATCGCGGTGCGTGGCGCCACGGTGATGCAAGGCTATTGGCGCAACCCGCAGGCCACGCGCCAGACGCTGGTGGACGGCTGGCTGCTGACCGGCGACATCGGCTACCTCGACCCGGCCGGCTACCTGACCCTGACGGATCGCTCCAAGGACGTGATCATCAGTGGCGGCAGCAACGTGTACCCGCGTGAAGTCGAGGAAGTGCTGGCCCAGCATCCCGAGGTGTTCGAAGTGTGCGTGGTGGGCGAGCCGGACGCGCAATGGGGTGAGTCGGTGGTGGCCTTTGTCGTGACGCGCAGCGGCCAGCCGCTGGACGAAAGCGAGCTGACGGCCTGGTTCCTGGCGCGCATGGCCTCGTTCAAAAAGCCGAAAAAATATGTGTGGCGCAGCGATTTGCCGAAGAACAGCTACGGCAAGATTCTCAAGACCGACTTGCGGCATTGGCTGCAAACCGCGAGTATCGCCGCGCTTTAACATGGATCGATAATCAGACAAGGAGTCCCCACGATGGGCAATCCCGCACAAGACACCGTCCGCAAGCGCCGCCGTGCGTTTCTGGGCGCCACCTCCGGCCACTTGATCGAGTGGTACGACTACGGCGTGTATGGCTTTCTCGCGGTCTATATCGGCCAGGCGTTCTTCGTCTCCGATGACCCCACCACCAGCCTGTTGGCCAGCTTTGCCGCGTTTGCACTGAGCTTCTTTATCCGCCCTCTGGGTGGGCTGTTCTTTGGCCCGCTGGCGGACAAGATCGGCCGGCGCAAAACCCTGATCATGGCGCTGGTGATGATGACCGGCTCCACGGTGATGCTGGGCCTGTTGCCGACCTACGCCAGCCTGGGCATCGCCGCACCGATCCTGTTGATTCTGGTGCGCTGCGTACAGGGCTTCTCGGCGGGCGGCGAAATCGGCACCGTCACCAGCTTCATCTCTGAATACGCCGGGCCCGGTCGCCGCGGCTTCGCCACTTGCTGGCTGATGGTCACCGCCGTGCTTGGCCTGCTGCTCGGTGGCGCCGTGGCCAATGGCATGACCTGGGTGCTGGGCGCCGAGGTCATGCAGGAATGGGCCTGGCGCGTACCGTTCCTGATCGCCGCGCCCCTGGGCTTTATCTCCATGTACATCCGCCTCAAGCTCGAAGACAGCCCCGAGTTCCTGGCCCTGCAACGCGCCGGGCAAACGTCGCGGGCGCCGCTGCGCGAGGTCTGGCAGTGGAAGCGTGCGATTGCCCTGGTGTTCTTTATCATCACCTTGCACAGCTCGATTTTCTACCTGGTGCTGACCTTTGCCTCGACCTACATGGCCAAGATCCTCAAGTTCGACAGCGGCACCACCTTGCTGTACGTGTTTGTCGCCAGCTTCTCGGCGGCTTTCGTGATGCCATTTGGCGGGGCCTTTACCGATAAATACGGGCGCAAGCCGTTCCTGATGGTGATCGGCACCTTGGCGACCTTGGCGATGTTCTGGCTGTTCAAATCCGCCCCCACCGCCACCCCGGCGACCTTCTTCGCGCCGTTGATGGCGGTGGCGATTTTGTTCGGGCTGTACGCGTCGTCAACCTATGCGCTGATGAGTGAACTGCTGCCCACGCGCATTCGTTCCACCGGGATTGCGGTGGCCTATAACGTGCCGGTGGCGGTATTTGGCGGCAGCGCACCGTTGATTTCCACCTGGCTGATCAAGGTGACAGGCGACATTACCTCGCCGTGGTATTTCTACGTGGCGACCGGGGTGGTGTCGTTGCTGGCGTTGGTGGTATTGCGCAAGGAGGATTTTGTCGCCAGCGGTCACTCGACAACCGTGCCTGCCAGCGCTGCGTTGGCTTGAAGCACGAACACCCTGTAGGAGCGAGCTTGCTCGCGAAAAACTCATAGGCGCCGCGCTTATTCAGGCAGCACGCGTTATCGTTGAGGTTCTTCGCGAGCAAGAACTAGGCGTCCCCCTCGCTCCTACAGGTACAGAGAATTGCCATGCCGGCCACCCGCTTGACCCTGATCTGCCACGCCATCACGCCCCTGCAAAAGCAGGGGCGTTTCTCTGATGACGAGTCCGTCACGATGGACTGGCAGGGCGCGGCCTTGTCCCTGGCCGGCCGCTACAAACAACAGGCACGCCTGCTGTGCGGCCCCGAGGCCAGAACCTGCCAGAGCGCTGGCTTGTTCGGCGATAACGCCCAGGTCGACCCCGCCTTACGCGACCTTGATGTCGGCGCATGGAAAGGCCAGCGCATCGGCCAACTCGACAGCGCAACCTTGAACACCTGGGCCACCGACAGCGCCAGTGCAGTCCACGGCGGCGAGTCGGTGGGTCAGTTGTGCATTAGGGTTGGCCAATGGCTCAACTCCCTCGAAACCCACCCCGGCCATGTCATCGCCGTGACCCACCCGTTCGTCATCCGCGCGGCGATGCTGTCCGTCATGCAGTTGCCGAGCGCGATGTTCTACCGGATCGACGTCGAGCCATTGTCCGCCACCGAGCTACGCTTCAACGGCGTGTGGCGCCTGCGCCTGGAAACTTCCGCCTGATTCCCGGAACATGGCAAAATCAACGCCCCGCACTGAGAGCACCCCATGAAACGCATCCTGATCATCGGCATTGGCGCCGGCAACCCTGACTACATCACGATGCAGGCCGTGAAGGCGCTGAACCGTACCGACGTGTTCTTCCTGATGGACAAGGGCCAGAGCAAGGACAAGCTGATCGACCTGCGCCGGGAAATCTGCGACACCTACATCACCGAACCCGGCTACCGTTTTGTCGAGGCCGATTGCCCGGAGCGGGTGCGTGGTGAAATCGACTACACCACCGCCGTGCAAGACCTCAACCGCGATAAGCAGCAGACCTTCGAACGCATGATCAACGAAGAAATGGCCGACGGCGAAGTCGGGGCGTTTTTGGCCTGGGGCGACCCGGCGCTGTACGACAGCACCATTCGTATCTTGCAGGCGATTCTTGCCAGCGGTCGCTGTGTGTTCGAGTTTGAAGTGATCCCCGGTATCACCAGCGTGCAGGCCCTGGCGGCGCAGCATAAGGTGCCGCTCAACCGTATCGGCAAGTCCATCGAAATCACCACTGGGCGACGGCTGGCGGCGGGACAGGCGAGTGATGCCGATACCCTGGTGGTGATGCTCGACGCCGAAGATTCCTACCGCAGCGTAGCGGATCAGGACCTGGATATTTACTGGGGCGCCTACCTGGGCACGCCGGACGAGATCCTGATCAGCGGTAAAGTGGCGCACGTGGCAGAAGAGATCGAACGGGTACGCAAGGCGGCGCGCCTGGAAAACGGCTGGATCATGGACACCTATTTGCTGCGCAAACCCTGAGGTAAACCCGATGCTCAAACAGCTTGCCCTCGCCTTGGCCCTGGTGGCCGGCGCCGCTCATGCCGACACCGGCTTGCACACCGACTTGCCGTTGTCCTACCTGGAACAGACCCAGGGCGATGCGCGCAACCAGCCGCTGGTGATCTTCCTGCATGGGTTTGGCAGCAACGAGGAAGATTTGTTTGGCATCAAGGACGCGTTACCGTCTACCTGGACCTACCTATCAGTGCGTGCGCCACTGCCGGTGGAGCCGCAGGGGTATCGTTGGTTTACCAAGACCGATGAGCCTGAGTACAACGGCGAGACCGATGAACTGTTCAGCAGCGCCCGGCTGATCAAGGACTTTGTGCTCAAGGCCACCGCCAAGTACCACACCCAAAGTGATCGGGTGTTCCTGGTGGGGTTCAGCCAGGGCGCGATCATGTCTTACGAGGTGGCCTTGCGTGAACCCGAGTGGGTGCGCGGTATCGCCGCACTCAGTGGCAGCGTGCTACCGGGGCTCAGGTCTGCGCTGAAACCGGATGCGTCCATGGGCAAGCTGGCGATCTTTATCGGCCATGGCACCTTGGACCAGGCGCTGCCCTTTAGCTCGGCCACGCAGGCGAACAAGGTGCTGACAGGGTTGGGGCTCAAGCCGGAGTTTCATGAGTACCCGGGGATGAATCACACCATCAGCGAAGCGGAAATCCAGGACTTAAAAGCCTGGCTTGAGAAAAGCCTGAAGTGAAATGCGGTTAAAAATGTGGGAGCTGGCTTGCCTGCGATAGCCATAGGTATCTACACAACTTCGGCACGACGCTAAATCTGTGGCGAGGGAGCTTGCTCCCGTGACGGCCTGGCAGCCGACACAGATATAACTGATGCCCCGCGATCCAATGTGGGAGCTGGCTTGCCTGCGAAGACGGCCTGGCAGTCATCACAGTTGGACCGTGTACATATCCATTCCTGCGGTAACGGCCACTTAGGGTTCCGCCCTTACGGCGGCTCACTTTGCAAAAGCGGCAAAGTAAGCAAAACGCTCTTGCCC